>NZ_JBWQTV010000028.1:0-40418 GCF_056619965.1 Halalkalibacter sp. HAAS-P014
TAGCAAGAAAAAGGGGAAGCGATCGCACAAGATCGAAAAGAGAGCGAACATGTAGGCAATGGCTTCGCACGGCGTGCGCATGTTGAGAAGGCCACTCAACCTGCTTAAAGGCAGACGCCGGTTGCGTTCATTGGGAAAGTAGCAAGAAAAAGGGGAAGCGATCGCACAAGATCGAAAAGAGAGCGAACATGTAGGCAATGGCTTCGCACGGCGTGCGCATGTTGAGAAGGCCACTCAACCTGCTTAAAGGCAGACGCCGGCTTCGCTCATTGCTAAAAGTACAGAAAAAAGGTAAAGATCGACCTTTTTTCTGTACTTTTACATAATTTAGTTTATTCGGGCCATACTAAGCTCGACATAGTAGTGCTCTTTTTATTGTTTTTCGTTATTTTTTGTTGACAAGAGCTTTGTCCGCTTGTTATAATTTTAAATTTGTTTGACGAAAAATGTAGAATGTGGTATACTACATATACAGTGAGGTGGGGTGTCGTAATGGCAAAAACGTTAATAGACATTAAGCGTGCGTTAGATGCTAACGTAGGAAAGAGAATTACGATTAAGGCAAATGGTGGTCGTCGAAAAACTTCTGAACGTTCTGGTCTTCTTGAAGAAACATACCCTTCAGTGTTTATCGTTAAATTAGATGAGAATCAAAATGCCTTTGAGCGAGTTTCTTATAGTTATGCTGATATTCTTACTGAAACAGTTGAACTGATGCTTTGTGAAGAAGGACTCGAATCGACTGTACTTAAAGCATAATCCTAGCCTAGATATAGACAAATATAACCCTCTGAGTTTTCTCTCAGAGGGTTATATTTGTTGAGATTAAGGCAAATACTAATTATGTCGCATTTAATGCGATGTTTTCTGACATCAGAAAAGGAGTTGTTGTGACATGAGTAGAAGAAGAGGGATCATGTCTGACCAATTCAAAGAAGAGCTAGCAAAGGAACTTGGATTTTACGAAACCGTTCAGAAAGAAGGCTGGGGTGGGATTCGTGCAAGGGATGCTGGTAATATGGTCAAAAGGGCAGTTGAAATAGCCGAACAACAACTTATTCAAAATCAGAACAAATAACACAGTGTAAAAAGGTGGCTGTCTCAAAAGCCGGAAACTAGGCGGGACTGTCTCAAAAGGTCAAATCAGATCTTTTGGGATAGTCCCTTTTTTAGAAACCAACGCTTTCGTTAAAAATAAATATGTTACGTCCTTTTTCTATCGACTGCTTTTGTTGTATGATAAAAGAACTTTACTAAAGAAAATACTACAGTGGTATGTTGGATAGACAAGTGGTAAAATAACGGAAGCATATGGATATAGAAGGTGACAAGTGTGAGATGTTCAATTAAAGCACCAGCAAAAATTAATTTGTCGCTAGATGCGCTCAGAAAACGGGATGATGGATTTCATGAAGTTGAAATGATCATGACCATGGTTGATCTAGCAGACAGAATTGATCTAACCGATACGGAAGATGGATTGATTAAAGTTGAAGTTTCTGAAGGCTTTGTTCCCAATGACCATCGTAACTTGGCTTATCAAGCAGCCAATTTATTAAAGATGCGTTATAACATTTCAAGAGGTGTTTCAATTTATATTACAAAGCGAATTCCTGTAGCTGCCGGGCTAGCTGGAGGTAGCAGTGATGCTGCAGCTACATTAAAAGGGTTAAATCAACTGTGGAATTTAGGATTGAGCCTGGATGATCTTGCTGATCTTGGGTCGGAAATTGGATCAGATGTATCGTTTTGTGTATACGGAGGAACGGCTCTTGCTACTGGACGTGGTGAAATTATTCAACCAATTGCAGCGCCACCACCATGTTGGGTGATTCTTGCAAAGCCTCCAATTGGTGTTTCAACGGCTGAAGTGTATAAGCGCTTAGACATTAATAAAGTCGAGCATGCCAATACTGAAGCAATGATTCAAGCAATTAACGAACAAAGTTTTGATGGGATTTGCAGGAATTTACATAATGTTCTCGAATCTGTAACACTTGATATGTATCCAGAAGTGAAGCATATAAAAGAACAGATGATTCGATTTGGAGCTGACGGTGTACTGATGAGTGGGAGTGGACCAACCGTTTTTGGTTTAGTTGAACACGAATCAAGGCTCCATCGCGTTTATAATGGGTTAAGAGGGTTTTGTCAGGATGTTTATGCTGTTCGATTGATTCGTTCAACTGACACTTGATAAAAACCGAACGAATGTGTTATATTAAAGGAAAATATTCGGTTTCGGTGGAGGTAGTATGAAAAAACTTAAACGTAGTGGTCGTCTAGTTGATATGACCTATTTTTTACTACAGCACCCACATGAAGTTATTTCATTGACTCATTTCTCCGAGCGCTACCAATCGGCTAAGTCATCGATCAGTGAGGACTTAGTGATCGTCAAGGAAATTTTTGAAGGAGAAGGATACGGATCGCTCCTTACGATATCAGGTGCTAGTGGTGGGGTGAAATTTATTCCACGTATTGATGCTCGACAAACTGAAGAGTTTGTAAACGAAGTGATTGAGCAATTGGCTGTACCTGAGAGAATCCTTCCGGGTGGGTACTTGTATATGATGGACTTGCTTGGTAACCCCAAGTTTATCCAACGTATGGGTCAAGTGTTTGCATCGTTATTAGCGAACCAAAAGATCGATGCTGTTTTAACAGTCGCAACAAAAGGGATACCTTTGGCCTATGCAGTAGGGCAATATTTAAATGTCCCTGTTAGTATCGTTAGACGTGATCATTTAGTAACAGAAGGTTCAATGGTTAGTATTAACTATGTATCAGGTTCTTCAAAAAGAATCCAAACGATGACCTTGGCGAGACGTAGTCTAGCACCTGGTTCACGTGTTTTCATTGTCGATGACTTTATGAAAGCTGGTGGAACGATTAGAGGAATGATGGATTTATTAGAGGAATTTCAAGCAGAGTTAGTTGGTATTGGTGTATTAGTTGAAACAGTCGGGGTTGAAGAACGCCTCGTAGATGAATACATGTCAATTACTAAATTGTCAGAAGTTGATGTAAGAAATAAAACAATTACCGTCGAACCAGGCAGCGTGTTAGATTTATTAAAAAACATGGAAGTGGAGGAGAGCAAATGAAGACAATTCATACGAACTTAGCCCCAGATGCAATAGGACCATATTCTCAAGGAGTAGTTGTAAACAATATGTTTTACAGCTCAGGTCAAATCCCATTAACGGCTGAAGGAGATTTAGTTCAAGGTACTGTTGAAGAACAAACGCATCAAGTTTTTAAAAACCTAAAGGCTGTATTAGATGAAGCCGGTGCCTCTTTGGAAACAGTTGTAAAAGCAACGGTATTTATCAAAGATATGAATGATTTTCCTCGTATTAATGATGTGTATGGCGAATATTTTAGCGCACATAAGCCAGCAAGGTCTTGTGTCGAAGTAGCTCGTCTTCCTAAAGATGTACTAGTTGAAATTGAAGTAATTGCATTAGTGAAGTAATCTAGAGGCTTTGGGGCTGGTAGGAAAGTGGATCATCACTCTATCAGCCTTTTTGGTGAAGAGTGCCTAGTTACATAATTTTCACAGTTTTTTCACTTTAAGTTTTTGTATGTAAGTGTTAAAAAGAATGCTGAATTTCAACAAAATGAAACCGCTTGCCTAGGGTGTGGCACCATTTTCCTTAAGATAAATATAGACGAGGAATGGTCCTTTTTAAATTGTCGAAAAAATTAATAAAAAATTGAAAAAACTTTTAGTGTTTTAGAAGGAATTACAGTAAAAAGAGAGAATTATGTTAGTAGAATAAACAAATATTAGGTGGTGGCCAACATGCAAGTAACAGATGTGAGATTACGACGAGTGAATACGGAAGGCCGGATGAGAGCAATAGCCTCTATTACGATTGACCATGAGTTTGTGGTACACGATATTCGCGTAATCGATGGCAATAATGGGTTATTTGTTGCAATGCCGAGCAAAAGAACCCCAGATGGCGAATTCCGTGACATTGCACACCCTATCTCTTCGCAAACAAGAGAAAAGATTCAAACAGCTGTTTTAACAGAATATGAAAAAGCAGGAGAGTACGACGAAGTTGAGTTTGAAGAAGCTGGAGCTTCCTAAGCACTAAAGAGTCCTATATAAAACAATAGGGCTCTTTTTTTGTTGAAAAAATAAGTCCTTCAAAAAGGTCATATGTAAGAGTTGTGTTCTAACCTAAGTCAAATAATGAAGGCCCTTTCACTAAGAAATGTAGGATAGAATTATTGACATTTATTGATGAATAGATATTTCCTTGAAAAGACCTCGATTTTAAGATATATTCGTAATGGAAAACGCTACACCTGGAGGGGAATTATGAGCAATCGTTATGCGGTTATTTTAGCAGCGGGTCAAGGCACAAGAATGAAGTCGAAATTATATAAAGTACTTCATCCAGTATGTGGGAAACCAATGGTTCAGCACGTTGTCGATCAAGTTTCTAGCCTAGGATTTGAAGAAAAGGTGACTGTTGTTGGATTTGGTGCTGAAGTGGTAAAAGAGCAATTAGGTGATGATGTCTCCTACGTTGTTCAAGAAGAACAGTTAGGCACTGGTCATGCTGTTATGCAAGCAGCCGACATTCTAGAAGGAAAAGAAGGTACAACGGTTGTACTTTGTGGTGATACACCGTTATTAACGTCTGAAACGATTGATCTTTTACTTACATGCCATACAAAAGAAAAGGCAAAGGCAACAATATTGACAGCTATGGCTGAAGATCCAACAGGATACGGGAGAGTGATTCGTAATAAAGAGGGTCTTGTTGAACGTATCGTCGAACATAAAGATGCTACAGAAGAAGAGCGCAACGTTCAGGAAATTAATACAGGAACCTACTGTTTTGATAACAGAGCTCTATTTGAAGCACTGAAAAAAGTTGGAAATGATAATGTTCAAGGAGAATACTATCTCCCTGACGTTATTGAGATACTAAAGAAAAGTGGAGAAATTATTTCTGCTTACCAAACACCTTCTTTTAACGAAACACTTGGTGTAAATGACAGAGTGGCATTGTCACAAGCTGAAACAATTATGAAGCGACGCACCAATGAACATTGGATGAGACAAGGAGTCACGATTATTGATCCTGATAATACTTATATTTCAGTTGATAGTAAGATTGGTCAGGATACAGTTCTTTATCCAGGAACGCATCTTCAAGGAGCCACAGTGATTGGAGATAATTGTACAATCGGTCCCAATACGGAAATAAAAGACAGTGAGATAGCAAATGATACGGTAATTCGCCAATCGGTTGTTTATAATAGTGTCGTTGGCAACAGTGTAACGATTGGTCCGTTTGCTCATATTCGCCCAGATTCTAAGATTTCGGATGATGTTCGTATTGGTAATTTTGTTGAAATTAAGAAATCTACGATGGAAAAAGGGAGCAAAGCATCCCATTTAAGTTATATTGGTGATGCAGAGGTTGGACGCAATGTCAACTTTAGCTGTGGAGCTGTAACGGTGAATTATGATGGTGTTAATAAATATAAAACAGTAATTGAAGACGGTGCTTTTATTGGTTGTAATGCAAATTTAATTGCTCCGGTAACAGTCGGGAAAGATGCGTTAGTAGCAGCTGGTTCGACGATTACTGATGATGTTCCAGGCGAATCGCTTTCAATTGCTCGAGCGAGACAAACGAATAAAAACGATTATTTAAAGAAAAAGTAAGTTTTTTACGATATGATAGTATTAAATAAGGTCAATTAGAATACCGGAGGGAAAAATTGTGGCTAAATATGGCGATCCTAGCTTAAAAGTTTTCACATTAAATTCAAATAAAGGGCTTGCTCACGAGATAACAGAACATATCGGTGTAACGATGGGGAAAAGTTCTGTTACTCGCTTTAGTGATGGAGAAGTGCAGATTAATATCGAAGAAAGTATTCGTGGTTGTGATGTTTATTTAATTCAATCTACGTCTGCACCTGCAAATGAACATATTATGGAATTGCTAATTATGATTGATGCATTGAAGCGTGCATCAGCACGTACAATTAATCTTGTTATTCCTTACTACGGCTATGCTCGTCAAGATCGTAAAGCACGCGCGCGAGAGCCAATTACGTCTAAGTTAGTTGCAAACTTATTTGAAACAGCTGGTGCAACAAGAGTTTTGACACTTGATTTACATGCTACTCAAATTCAAGGGTTTTTCGATATTCCTGTTGATCAGTTGATGGGTGTGCCGATCTTAGCAGATTATTTCGCTGAAAAACACTTAGATGATATCGTTATCGTTTCTCCTGACCATGGTGGTGTAGTACGTGCTCGTAAAATGGCTGATCGCCTAAAAGCACCAATTGCGATTATTGATAAACGCAGACCAAAGCCTAACGTTTCAGAAGTAATGAACATCGTCGGTAATATTGAAGGGAAAACAGCTATTATCATTGATGATATTATCGATACAGCAGGTACAATCACACTTGCAGCAAATGCTTTAGTAGAGCAAGGGGCAAAAGAGGTGTATGCATGCTGTACGCATCCGGTGTTATCAGGACCTGCAATGGAGCGTATTAACAACTCTAAAATTAAAGAACTTGTCGTAACCAATTCAATTGCTTTAGAAGATGAAAAGAAAAGTGAAAAGGTAACAGAGCTATCTGTTGCAGCTTTAATGGGTGAAGCAATTATTCGTGTTCACGAGCATCAATCTGTAAGTACATTGTTTGATTAAAATAAGTTGAATGCCAAGCTGAGCTTTAAAATGTAAAAATAAGGTTTAAATACTCTTATTAGGGGAACATATGATACAGAGTAGTAAAAACTAATTTTTGAGGTGATAGCTATGGCAACCGTTTTACAAGCAAATCCGAGAGATGACTTGAGAGGTTCAGCTACAAGAAAGATTCGCAAAGAAGGATATGTTCCTGCTATCTTGTACGGAAATAAAATTGATAGTCAACCTGTTGCAGTCGAGAGCGTTGAACTTCTTAAAACGGTAAGAGAAGTAGGGAAAAATGGTTTGTTTTCGCTTGAAGTCTCAGGCAAAAAGAAGCATCAAGTGTTAATTCATGATATGCAAATTGACCCTCTAAAAAATGAGTATTTACATATTGATTTCTTTGAGGTTGATATGACTTCTGAAATCGATGCTAATGTACCTGTACGTTTAACTGGTGAAGCACCAGGGGAGAAAGAAGGAGGTATGGTTTCACACTTATTGTATGAAATTAGTGTGAGATGTTTACCTGCAGATATCCCGGAAGAAATTACGGTTGACGTTTCTAACTTAACTATTGGCGACTCGATCCAAATTGCTGATATTCGTTCAACGGTTCCAGTTGAGATTACAAGTGAGGACGAGGAAACGATTGTAACGGTGCAGGTGCAAGCTGCTGAGCAAGAAAATGGTCAAGCTCCTGATGAGCAAGCTGAACAGGCAGAAGAAGCAGAAGAAGAGAAGTCTGAAGAAGAATAAGCGTAAGAGGGTGACTCAAAAATTAAGTGTCTAAGGCCTCCTTAGTAATTATAGATGAACGTAAGGTTCTATAATGGTGCTAGGGTTGGCAAGGCAACTTAGTGAGTCACTCTCTTTTTTAGAGCAATCTTAAATGCCTGACTTTCGTTGGTTGCATTCGTATGCTTGTGGGGAGCAGAACCTTTTGAGGAAGCTCTAACAATAAATTCAAGGGGATGTTCAAGTGAAATTAGTAGTAGGTCTTGGCAATCCAGGGCAAAAATATGCTGGTACCCGTCACAATGTAGGGTTTGATTGTATTGATTATTGTGCCGGCCAACTTGGAATAGAGCTAGATCAATCTAAGTTTAAAGGGGTTTATGGAAAAGGTGTGGTAAATGGAGAGAAGGTTATCCTTCTTAAACCACTTACATATATGAATTTATCAGGTGAAAGTGTTAGGCCACTAATGGACTATTTTGATATTGATGTGGAAGATATCGTAGTTATTTACGATGATATGGATTTACCGGTTGGAAAAATTCGTCTCCGTCAAAAAGGAAGTGCTGGTGGGCATAACGGAATTAAGTCACTTATTCAACATTTAGGAACTCAAGAATTTAAGAGAATACGGGTAGGGGTAGATCGGCCTCAAAATGGAGAATCAATTGTTAATTATGTTCTTAGTACATATCGTAAAGAGGAACGCGAACATGTTCAAGACTCAATTATCCAAACAGCAAAAGCAGTTGAAACGTGGATGTCTAAGTCTTTCCTTGAAGTTATGAATGAATTTAATTAAAATGATCGTATAGAGGACCTTTTTGCTGTAAATAATAATGAGTACTAACTTTAGCAAAAAGGGGGCTTCTGTCTTGGCCATTCATTATCAGTGCCGACATTGTAAGACAAGTCTTGGAGCAATTGAAAAAGAAATGAACTCAAAAGACTTAGGGTTTGATCATTTAACTAATTCAGAACGGACGGATTTGGTAACATATAGGGAGAATGGAGATGTCCATGTTCAAGCGATCTGCGAAGATTGTCACGAAGCTTTAACAAGAAACCCAGATCTTTATGAGCTAGAAAACCTTATTCAATAATTTAAGCAATAAAAGCTTTGGTTTATAACCAAAGCATTTTTCTATTAGCATGGCTTTAAGTTTCAACAACAATAAAGTGACATGAAAGAGAGACCTAAATGCATCTTTTTGATCACCCGCCTTTTTAGTGTAGAAGGTGGTTTTCCCTTTTTGAACAAACTCTCAAGCAGGAATCTAACCTTTTAGAAAGAATAGAGAAATGAGAGAGCGAATATGATTATAGAGAATATTGACGTATATAAGGGGTAAAAAGGTGAAGATGACAGAAGGTTATGAAAAAACAGGGGGAACATCATGTTAGGATTGCAACAATATTTTCGTGAAAGCGATGAGATAAAAGCGGTTTCAACTAGTTTAGATTCAAATATGAAAGAACAGCTGATTTCAGGGTTAACAGGCTCAGCTAGAACATTGTTTATGTCTTCACTCTATTTGGAGAAGAAAAGAACAATGCTTGTAGTGACACACAACCTTTATCAAGCACAAAAATTATATGATGATTTGGTTGGACTCTTAGATGAAAGCAGTGTCTTGTTATATCCTGTTAATGAGCTGATTTCAGCGGAAATAGCGATAGCAAGTCCAGAGATGAAGGCGCAACGAATTGATGTATTAAACAAACTTGTCCAGTCATTTCATGGGATCATTATTGCTCCACTAGCAGGGGTTAGACGTCAGCTTCCACCGACTCATATCTGGAAGGATTGCCAAATTGATATCGAAATAGGTAAGGATATCGGTGATATTTCGACATTTTTAGAGAAGTTAATAATGATGGGATTTCAGCGGGTCGATATGGTTTCATCACCTGGTGAAGTAAGTGTGCGTGGAGGAATTATTGATCTTTATCCATTGACTGAATCAGACCCGATTCGGATTGAATTGTTTGATACAGAAATCGATTCGATTCGAACGTTTGAGGTTGATAATCAAAGGTCAAAAGAAGAACGAAAAAAAGCTGTGATCGGTCCAGCGCAAGAAGTTCTGTTATACAAAGAGAATTATAAAAAGGCTGCAGAGCGATTACAAGAAGGATTAACAGCTTCACTTAAAAAAGTGAGAAAAAAAGAAACGAAAGAGAAATTGTCGCAAAACATTTCTTATGAAGTTAGTCAGCTAAAGCAACAAACAACCTTCCAAGGCATGTATAAATACATGTCGCTTTATTTTGAAGGTGAGCATTCCTTGTTCTCTTACTTACCAACGAACACAGTCATTGTAATGGATGAAGTTTCGAGAGTAAAAGAAATAGCCGATAACTTAGATAAGGAAGAAGCGGAGTGGAATACAGCATTATTGGAGCAAGGAGAAATCGTTCACGATGTGTCGATGTCGGTTCCAGTTTTTGAAGTTCTTAAAAGATCTGATTATCCGATTCTTTATTTATCACTTTTTTTGAAGCATGTAGCTGCGACAAATCCAGAAAATGTTGTAACGGTTGCGTGTAAATCGATGCAACAATTTCATGGACAATTAGAGTTACTTCAATCAGAAGTGAAAAGATGGGTTAAAGGCGGTCAAGCGCTTGTCTTTATTGCTGCTTCAAAGGATCGTGCAAACCGATTGTCATTAAATTTAGAAGATGAAGGAATTGATACGAGAGTCATTGAACAAGCAACGGAACTCGTTACAGGCCAAGTTCAGATTATGGTCGGCAATTTGCAATCTGGATTTGAACTTCCTTCAAGTAAGCTTGTTGTTATAACAGAGGAAGAAGTATTTGCAAAAAAACAACCGAAAAGGCCACAACGAAAGCAAGCAATTTCAAATGCAGAAAGAATTAAAAGTTATTCAGAGCTTAAAGTCGGGGACTTAATTGTTCACACGAATCATGGTGTTGGGAAATATTTAGGAGTAGAAACACTTGAGATTAATGGACTTCATAAAGACTATCTGCACCTGCGTTATGCTGGTAATGACAAGCTCTATGTCCCGGTTGAGCAAATTGATCAGGTGCAAAAGTATGTAGGATCTGAAGAAAAGGATCCGAAAATTTACGCGCTCGGTGGGAATGATTGGAAAAAGGTTAAAAAGAAGGTACAATCCTCTGTTGAGGATATTGCCGATGATTTAATCAAGCTTTATGCAGAACGTGAAGCGAGCGTTGGGTTTGCCTTTTCTGAGGACGGAAATGAGCAGAGCGAGTTTGAAGCATCATTTCCTTATGAAGAAACAGAAGATCAATTACGGGCGATTGCAGAAATTAAAGAGGATATGGAAAAGACTCGTCCAATGGACCGACTGTTGTGTGGCGATGTTGGGTATGGAAAAACAGAAGTCGCAATACGTGCTGCATTCAAAGCAATCATGGATGGGAAGCAAGTGGCGATACTCGTACCAACCACGATTTTAGCTCAGCAACATTATGAGACCATCAAAGAAAGATTTTCTGATTTTCCAATAAACATTGGAGTTTTAAGTAGATTCCGTTCTAGAAAGGAACAAAATGAAACATTAAAAGGTGTTAAGGCTGGTTCGGTTGATCTGGTTGTGGGTACCCATCGGTTGCTATCAAAAGATCTTGTTTTTAAAGACTTAGGGTTACTTATCGTCGATGAAGAGCAACGATTTGGTGTAACACATAAAGAGAAGATTAAACGTTTAAAGGCAAATATTGATGTTCTTACATTGACAGCAACGCCGATTCCAAGGACGTTGCATATGTCAATGCTTGGCGTGCGTGATTTGTCGGTTATTGAGACTCCTCCTGAAAATCGTTTTCCTGTTCAAACCTATGTGGTTGAATACAATGCAGCCTTAATTCGTGAGGCTATTGAGCGGGAGATGAGCCGTGGTGGACAAATATATTTCCTATATAATCGGGTAGAAGATATCGAACGAATGACAGAACAACTATCGATGCTTGTTCCAGATGCGCGTATTAGCTATGCACATGGTCAAATGAACGAGCGAGAGTTAGAAACAATTATGCTTGATTTCCTGGAAGGAAATAGCGATGTTTTAGTTACAACAACCATTATTGAGACTGGTGTGGACATTCCAAATGTAAATACATTAATTATTTATGGTGCCGACCGAATGGGACTTTCACAGTTATACCAAATTCGAGGCCGTGTTGGAAGGTCAAATCGTGTAGCTTATGCATATTTTACCTATCAACGCGATAAAGTATTAACGGAAGTTGCTGAAAAACGCCTGCAAGCGATAAAAGAATTTACTGAGCTTGGCTCAGGGTTTAAAATAGCGATGCGTGATTTAACAATTCGGGGTGCAGGTAATTTATTAGGCGCTCAGCAACATGGATTTATTGAGTCAGTTGGGTTTGATCTATACTCCCAAATGTTAAAAGAAGCGATTGAGGAAAGAAAAGGAGATAAGCCAAAGGAACCTCCTTTCCAAGTAGATCTAGATGTGAAAATTGATGCATATATTCCTGAGTCTTACATTGGAGATGCAAAGCAAAAGATTGAAATGTATAAAAGATTTAAAGGTTCTGAAGCTGTTAGTGATTTAACCGACCTAAGAGATGAAATGTTTGATCGTTTCGGTGAATATCCAAAACAAGTAGACTTCTTATTGCGATTAACTCATATTAAGTTAGTTGCTAATCAGGAGAAGGTTGAACAAATTACAGAAGTAAAGGATCAAATTGAAATGATCCTTTCAGAAGAGACATCCCAGAGACTAGACGGGGCAAAATTGTTTGAAGTAGCCCATAATCTTGGTCGGGAAGTGATTTTAGGAACTTCAGGCGAGAAAATTAAATTTGTCATTAAAACAAAATCATTAAGTGATGAACAAGTTTTATTATTCATTGAGAAGATCATTCATAGCCTTCAAGACGCAAAAAAATAAGTCTTTCTTCTAATTATTGGGATAGCTGGAAGTATTGTACTGCCAAACAAATTCATGGATTGGTGAATAGTTCTTTTTTTACGAAAGATACTATAGTCAAGAAAAGAAATGGTTATTTTCTTACCACTTACCATCAAGTGAATACATCATTAGAAAGTGAGGCAATACAGTATGAAAGCTACAGGAATCGTACGTCGTATTGATGATTTAGGACGGGTTGTTATCCCGAAAGAAATCAGGAGAACACTTCGCATCCGAGAAGGAGATCCTCTCGAGATTTTCGTAGATCGTGATGGCGAAGTGATTTTAAAGAAATACTCACCTATTTCTGAACTAGGTGATTTCGCTAAGGAATATGCAGAAGCACTTTATGATAGTCTAAATCATAATGTTTTGATTGCTGATCGTGATACATTTATTGCGGTTGCGGGAGCTTCAAAAAAAGAGTTCTCTAATAAAGGTATTGGTGAAATTGTTGAAAAAGTAATGGATGAGAGAAAAACGAAAGTAGAAACAAGTCCTGGCGAGTATAATCTTGTTGGTGATCATGCTGAAGACCTTAAAGGGTATGTAATCACACCTATTATTGCAAACGGTGACCCAATCGGTGCCGTAGCAATCTTCAGTAAAGAGGAAGAGTTATCAGGTACCATTGAACAAAAACTAGCTGAAACTGCTGCAAGCTTTTTAGCTAGACAAATGGAACAATAGAATAGATTGGAATAAAGCTCGTCTCCTTATTTAAGGTGGCGAGCTTTATTTTGTAACTGTGCTTGTTTCTACAACATTACAAATGGATATGATAAGATGATGGAAAGAAAGGTGAGAATCATGTGAAGAATCAAGATATCTTGAAAGGGGTAGCATTATTATCTGTTGCAGCATTGCTTGCAAAGGTACTAAGTGCAGCGTATCGTATCCCTTATCAAAACTTAGCCGGTGATCTCGGGTATTATGTGTATCAGCAAGTTTACCCTCTCTATGGAATTGTGATGGTGCTTGCGATGTATGGGTTTCCTGTTGTTTTATCTAAGCATAGAGCTGAGCTTCTAGCAGTGGGGAAAAAACAAGAAGCGAGAAAAGTAACAAGCTTGCTTTTTTATGCATTGCTAATTGTAGCTGCTCTTACTTGGGCTTTTTTGTATTTTTTGGCACCTACCATTGCAGGTATAATGGGAGATAAGCTTCTAGAAAACGTGATTCAAGCAATGAGTTTTGTCGTCTTTTTGTTGCCATTTTTAAGTCTAGGAAGAGGGCACCATCAAGGAGAAGGAGAGCTTGTTTCAACGGCTGTATCCCATATAGCAGAACAATTTGTCAGAGTGTTGCTTATTTTAGGACTCACCTATCTATTTGTAAATGCAGGATTTGACGCATATGCAGTTGGTACAGGTGCAGCCTACGGTTCCTTTTTTGGAGGCGTTATCGGAATTATCGTTTTATTGTTGTTAACAAAAGCAGCATGGATGAGGCAATTGATTCACCCTATTCACCTCCTTTCCAAAAAAATGCTCAAGCAAAACATACATATAATGAAACAAAGCTTGTTTATTTGCTTAAGTGCGCTCATGTTTGTACTACTTCAATTAGTTGATGCCTTTACGATTGTCCGACTCTTACAATCGAGTGGATTTGAATCAGTGGAAGCATTTCAAGCCAAAGGTGTCTTTGATCGTGGACAGCCTTTAATTCAATTAGGAACAGTGTTGACGACTACTTTGTCTTTAGCACTAGTACCAATGTTATCAAAGGCTGTTACAGAGAAGAATTTGCAGACTGCTAAAGACTTTCAGCAGCTTTCCTATCGTTTGACTTTTTTAATTGGAGGAGCTGCTACGGTTGGGCTTATGATTATAATTGAACCGACCAACCACATGCTGTTTACCGATACGAGCGGAACCAATGTATTGCGTATTTTAAGTTTGGCCATTTTGTTTTCAACCTTTTTTGTGACGCTATCAGCCGTGTTACAAGGTTATAACTTAGCCTATGCCCCTGCCATTGCTGTAGGAATAGGCGTCATCGTGAAACTATTGTTAAATTTTTTATTGGTTCCAATGTTCGGGACAACAGGTGCAGCTTGGTCTACAGTTATATCAATTATGATAATGGTTAGCTATTTGCTCATCATACTAAGAAGAAATCATCATTTATTTTTTGGTCGTTTCTTGTTTTTCAGTAGGATTTTCTACGTGCTAATCGCTATGGGGCTTGCTGCAGCATTATGGAAAAATGGTGTAACGTTTATTCTACCAACTGCAAGTAGAGGCATAGACGCTGTTATTGCTCTATCATCAGTAGGTATTGGTGGTTTGGTTGTAGCAAGTTGTTTGTTTTTATTTCCGATTTTTACAGAAGAAGAATGGAGCAAAATACCGAAAATAAATAAAATAAGACTACGCTTGGTTAAAAGGAGAAGGTAACCATATGAAAATAAATGTAATCGGATTAGGTGCAGGAGATCTAGAGCAGATGCCTCTTGGGGTTTATCGTCATCTTATCAATCAAAAGAGATTGTATGTTCGAACGAGCGACCACCCTGCATTGTTGGAACTTCAACAAGAAGGTGTACAATATCAATCCTTTGATCCTATTTATGAACAATATGATGAGTTTGAAGCAGTGTATTTGGCGATTGTTGACCAACTAATTCAGTTTGCAAAAGAGGAAACAGAACTTACCTATGCAGTACCTGGTCACCCTTTTGTTGCAGAAAGAACGATCCAACTTCTTTTAGAAAGAAGCAAAACAGAAACGTTTGAATTAAACTTTTTAGGTGGACAAAGTTTTCTCGATGGAATGTATACAGCTTTACAAATTGACCCCATTGAAGGATGCCAAATTGTTGATGGAACCTCACTTAAAAGGGATGAATTAGAATTAACTCATCACATGATTATCGTTCAAGTGTATGATGCAATGATTGCCTCTGAAGTGAAGTTAACATTAATGGAACGCCTTCCTGATGATTATGAAGTGATGATTGCTACAGCGGTTGGTTCCAAAGAAGAACAACTTATCAAAGTTCCATTGTATGAATTAGATCGTGTAACAACGCTTAATAATTTAACAGCTGTATATGTGCCACCTGTAGAAGAAGAAAAAGATCTTTACGGTGAATTTTCGAAGCTGCGCGAAGTGATTGCGACATTAAGAGGTCCAAATGGGTGTCCATGGGATCAAAAACAAACACATGAATCGCTAAAAAAGTATTTTGTTGAAGAAGTATATGAAGTACTTGAGGCAATTGATAATGAAGATGATGAACATTTAATTGAAGAACTTGGAGATGTTCTGCTTCAAATTATGCTGCACTCACAAATTGGTGAAGATGAAGGCTTTTTCTCAGTACGGGATGTTATTTATGGAGTGACGGAAAAAATGGTTCGGAGACATCCACATGTCTTTGGTGAAGTAACCGTAAATGACGCCGATGAAGTGGTGACTAACTGGGATGAAATTAAGAAGCAAGAAAAAGGAAAAGTTGATGATCAGTCGATTTTAGCTGGTATACCTAAAGGATTACCTGCTTTAATGGAGGCAACAAAGCTTCAAAAGAAAGCGGCAAAAGTAGGATTTGATTGGGATGACGCAGCACCAATGTGGATGAAATTGCAAGAAGAACTCGGAGAATTTATGGTGGAAATGAAGATTGGCAACCGTGACAAAATGCAAAAGGAATTAGGTGATATTCTTTTTGTTATTGTGAATTTAGCTAGGTATTATAAAATTGATGCAGAAGATGCCTTGCAAACAACAAATCGCAAATTCAAAAGCCGATTTCATCATATAGAGTCTTCTGTACAAGCCGAAGGGAAAGCACTTAGAGACATGTCATTAAAAGAACTTGATGACAAATGGGACGAAGCAAAAAAACTCGAACGACGATAAGGGGGATTGGAAATGCGTTTAGATAAGTTTTTAAAAGTATCACGTTTAATTAAACGACGTACGTTGGCTAAAGAAGTGTGTGATCAAGGACGTATCACAATTAACGGCCAAGTTGCAAAAGCTGGTTCTGTGGTTAAGGCAGGAGATGAATTAGTAATTCGTTTTGGTCAGAAGCTTGTAACCGTTCAGATTGATAACATTCGTGAGGTTGTCAGAAAAGATGAAGCTGCGTCAATGTACACGATAGTTAGCGAAACCCCAGTTTCATAAGTGACAAAAACAATAGGCTTGTTCTATTTCGAAGCCCTTCTTCATAAACTGCTATGAAAGCATATGGAGGAGGGATTTTTCGATGGATCAGCATTATGAATTTGGCACACCGATGGGTCGTGACAGAAAGAATAACGATCACGATGTTATCTTAAAAGCAAGAAGACAATTAGATATCACAGGGGTAAAACAAGTAGAGAGTTTTGATAATGAAGAATTTCTTTTAGAGACAGTAATGGGCTTTCTATCCGTACGTGGTCAAAACTTGCATATGAAGAACTTGAACGTAGAGCAAGGAATTGTATCAATTGAAGGAAAGGTTTATGACTTAATTTATCTAGATCAAAATCAAGAAGGTAACTCAAAAGGTTTCTTCGGGAAGTTGTTTAAGTGACGTTAACAGTGCAATTCTATACGATGCTATCAATGGCTGCGATGGGTATATATATCGGTGCAGCTATTGATACGTATGGGAGGTTCATTCGTAATCGTAGCAAACATTCTTTCAATTGGCTTCTTGCATGCAACGATCTTTTATTCTGGCTCGTACAGGCTCTTATTGTATTTTATGTATTGTTTCAAACAAATCACGGTGAGATACGGGTATATATCTTTTTAGCTTTGCTTTGTGGGTTTGCAGCCTATCAATCATTATTTCGCTCATTTTATCAAAGGCTACTAGAACGTATCATTTTAAAATCCATCCAATTATATCGTCTAACAATTAGGCTGGTCACAATATTCTTTATCAACCCAGTTAAGTACTTATTGAAACTACTCTATTCCTTATGTATTATGGTATTATCAGCTTGTTTAACTGTTCTGTTATTCTTACTTCGCCTAATTTGGAAACCTTTAAGATGGATGTTGTTCCTTTTGTATAAATGGACAGGGCTGAACAAGCAAGTGAATAAAATTAAGCCCATTTTACAAAAAATAAAGGGTTTTTTCCAATCCATGAGGAAGAAGAAAGAATAAGGGGTGATTAATGATGGCAGCAAAACGAACGTCTAGAGTGCGAGAGATAGATAAATCCTATATCAAACAACGTGAGCAAGAATTGGAACTCGAAGCAAAAAAGCGTCGAGGGCTTGTTCGTAGGTTAAGTGTTCTAGGGATTGTAATCTTAACTTTAGCGAGTGTCAGTTTTGTGTCAATCTTTGCCCAGGCAAACTCCATCGAAGAGAAGCGGCAAGAAAAAGCCATGCTCGAAGAGGAGCTTGAACAGTTGAAGCTTGAGGAACAACACTTGCTGGAGGATATTGAGAATTATAATAATCTTGATTATATTGCTGAAATTGCTAGGCGAGATTATTTCTTATCAAAACCAGGAGAAACTTTGTTTAAATTACCTGAATCACCGTCAAATTGACACGCTTTTTTCCATTCGGGTATAATATAAAAAATGAACATTTTCAGATTTCTTAAGGAGGATCTATTTTTTCATGTCAATCGAAGTAGGCAGCAAGTTACAGGGTAAGGTTACAGGAATCACTCATTTTGGTGCATTTGTAGAGCTGCCGGGTGGTTCTACAGGCCTTGTACACATTAGCGAAGTCGCTGATAATTATGTTAAGGACATCAATGAGTTTTTAAGTGTCGGGGACGAAGTAACAGTCAAGGTAGTAAATGTTGAATCAGATGGTAAAATTGGACTTTCAATTCGTAAAGCAGTTGATCGCCCTGAGCGTCCAGCAGCTCCTGAACGACCAGCTCGTTCGGATCGTCCAGATCGTCCTAGTCGTCCTTATAACAATTCTCGTCCAAATCGTCCTCAAGGCGGAGGTCGCCCTCAAGGTGGGGGCAATCGAGGACCAAGACCTAACCAAGCACGTCCGTCTTTATCTTTTGAAGACAAAATGAGTCGTTTCTTAAAGGATAGCGAGGAGCGCATCTCAACATTGAAGCGTCAAACAGAATCGAAGCGTGGAGGTCGAGGCGCCCGTCGAGGATAACTTGCTGCTCTCATGAGAGGACATATAGAAGAGAAGGTGGCGTACTGGAGTCTGGCCTTGTTAGGTTACTAACGGGTTAGAAACCAGCACGTCACTTTTTTTATTTTTGTAGAAATAGCCTTAAGAGAAATAACTCGAAAATAGTAATTGACTTTTAAACGTCATGTTAGTATACTAATAAATGTCGCAATTGACGTATTTGGCGGTGTAGCTCAGCTGGCTAGAGCGTACGGTTCATACCCGTGAGGTCGGGGGTTCGATCCCCTCCGCCGCTACCAAATAATACATATTCTAACCTGTACTCTTTTGAGTGCAGGTTTTTTTAGTGAGATCATCCAAAAGACGAACTACCCTTTTGGATGATCTCACTAAGCAATGAGCGAAACTGCCATGCTAAAAAGAAAGCCCCGGCGAAACCCATTGCTTCAAGAGATACATTCCAAAGGGAAGCCTACCCTTTGGAATGTATCTCTTTTTTTCTCCATAGAGTGCAATTATTTACCATAATAATGGTTTCTGTGATGAGTCTAGTAGCGTTCTGTAGCTTTTACTATATTATTGAGACGAAAGAAGTCGAACGTTTTTTGGTATTCGCCCTGCGATTTTGACAAAAAATGAAAGTCTATCTGCTTATAATGAAGTTACGAATAAAACTAGGGTGGTGGATGTTGTGATTCAGAAATTAACAAAGGAATGGACGGAACCCGCTGAAGGTGGAAATAGCATTCGTAACAAGTGGACAAATGTTGCTAAGGGGACTACGGATAAGGTTGGCTCTTTAATGAAGGTTGCTTTTTATCAATATGGGTTATTGATTGCTATAGTTGGTTTTCTGCTTGGACGTGCAATGATTTTATCTGAACTTACACCATTTGTTTTACCTTTCTTAGCAGCAATCTATTTGCTGAAAAGGGAGCGTGCTCCAATTGCAGCGTTGTCGTTAGTTGCAGGGGCTCTGACTGGCTATCATGGACAAGTGATATTTGTGATTTTAGCTATTATTGCCTATGTACTCTTACAAAAGGTAGTAGCAAAATATGTCTACGATATGACAAAGGCTCTTCCGTATACCGTTTTTGCTGCTAGTATCGTGACACGCTTAGCAATTGTCTTTTTCTTAGAAGGTACGATCACAAACTATGCTTTAATGATGGCAACGGTTGAGGCAGGATTAAGTTTTATTTTGACGATGATTTTCGTGCAAAGTGTCCCAATTGTGACTTCGCGAAAGATTAAGCATCCATTACGGAATGAAGAAATTGTATGTTTAATCATTCTACTTGCTTCTGTCATGACTGGTACGGTAGGTTGGATCATTTATGATATGACAGTAGAGCATGTACTTGCTAGGTACTTAGTGCTTGCTTTTGCCTTTGTAGGTGGTGCGGCAATTGGATCAACCGTTGGTGTTGTAACAGGGCTTATCCTAAGTTTGGCCAGTGTTGCCAGCCTCTATCAAATGAGTTTACTAGCTTTTGCCGGGTTATTAGGTGGTCTTCTGAAAGAAGGAAAAAAAGTCGGTGTTGGGATTGGTTTGCTTGTTGGAACTCTATTAATAGGTTTATACGGAGAAGGAGCTACTCAAGTATCGATTACATTAATGGAATCAATGGTAGCGATTCTCATATTCTTTTTAACACCGAAAAGCGTATTTTCACATCTGGCCAGATACATTCCGGGTACGGTGGAACACTCAAAAGAACAGCAGCAATATTTACGGAAGATCCGTGATGTAACAGCTGGCAGAGTAGAGCAATTTTCTACTCTATTTCAAACACTCTCAAATAGTTTTCAAACGCCGGCCCAGATATCTAACAATGAAGATGAAGAAAGAGAAATTGACTTCTTTTTAAGTAATGTGACTGAAAAAACATGTCAAACATGTTTTAAAAAGGAACGGTGTTGGGTTCAGAACTTTACTAAAACATATGATTCCATGCAAAGAATTATGACTGAAACCGAAGAATATGGTGAAATTAGAGACCAAGTATTCTTGGCTGACTGGAAGAAATCATGCATTAAACCAGAGAAAGTGATCCAGGCCATTCGCAATGAACATGGACAATATCAAGCTAACCAAAAGCTAAAACGTCAAGTAATGGAGAGTCGTAAATTAGTGGCTGATCAACTATTAGGTGTTTCTCGGGTTATGGGTGACTTTGCAAAAGAAATTCAAAAAGAAAAGGAGTCCCACCATTATCAAGAAGAACAAATGCTAGACGCATTAAGAGAAATGGGATTTGAAGTTGGTCACATTGATATATATAGCTTAGAAAAAGGGAATTTAGAAATTGAAATGAGTATATCAGCCGATAATGGTCACGGCCAATGTGAAAAGGTGATTGCTCCTATTCTATCTGACTTATTAGGTGAGAATGTTATTGTAAAAAATGAAGATTATGGTTTTTATCCTAATGGATATAGTCATGTATCATTTGGGTCAGCAAAAAAATTCATCATTGATACAGGTGTGGCCCATGTTGCAAAAGGAGGGGCTTGGGTTTCCGGTGACTGCTACTCGACGATTGAACTCGGTTCTGGAAAATATGCAATAGCGATTAGTGACGGAATGGGTAATGGTGAGAGAGCTCATCTTGAAAGCAATGAAACTCTGCAATTGTTGCAAAAGGTTCTACAATCAGGAATTGAGGAAACAGTAGCTATTAAATCAGTAAATTCTATCCTTTCATTACGGACAACAGATGAGGTCTTTTCTACACTTGATCTAGCGATGGTTGACCTTCAAGATGCAACAACTAGATTTTTAAAAATTGGATCAATCCCAAGCTTTATTAGACGAGGAAATCAAGTATTAAAAGTGGAAGCTAGTAACCTACCTATGGGAATGATTCAAGAGTTTGATGTCGATGTTGTCAGCGAACAGCTTAAGGCTGGGGATATTCTCGTCATGATGAGCGATGGCATTTACGATGCACCACGTCACGTTGAGAACAAAGAGATGTGGATGAAACGTATGTTAAGCGAAATACAAACAGATGACCCACAAGAAATAGCAGACGTTATTTTAGAAAAGATTATTCGTGATGAACAAGGGAGCATAGACGATGACATGACTGTGATCGTTGCAAAAGTTAAACGAAATACACCGAAATGGTCTGCAATACCATTATACAAGTCTCCTAAATTAGTGAAAAAAAGAGGGAAGAAGAAATCTTCATAATGTGAATGTATAAAACCTCCGAGGCTAGTGAATGATGGTAACATTCAGACTACTTGGAGGGGATACAATATGAGTAAAGGTACGTTGAAGCAAATTTTATTGTTAACAGACGGTCATTCCAATCAAGGCGAAGATCCGGTAGCGATTGCTGCATTAGCTAGAGAACAAGGGATTACAGTTAATGTTATTGGAGTTGTTGATGGCAACCACTTAAATGAGCAAGGAATTGAGGAAGTTGAGGCAATTGCAATGTCAGGTGGAGGCGTTAGCCAAGTTGTCTATGCAAAGCAATTAGCGCAAACCGTTCAAATGGTCACTAGGAAAGCAATGACACAAACAATTCATGGAGTAGTCAACAAAGAGTTAACACAAATCCTAGGGCAGAATCAGGAAATGGAAGACTTGTCGCCAGCTAAAAGAGGCCAGGTAATGGAAGTAGTAGATGAACTAGGCGAGACAATGAATTTAGATGTGTTAATACTAGTCGATACAAGTGCTAGTATGAAAAACAAGTTGCCGATGGTCCAAGAAGCGTTAACAGATTTGTCTATCAGTCTTACTTCTAGAATGGGAGCAAATCGCTTTGCCCTTTATTCATTTCCCGGGAAGAGAAAAGAAATTGATAAGCTGCTTGACTGGTCACCACAACTAAAATCGCTTTCGGGTATTTTTCAAAAGCTTTCTTCAGGTGGGATTACGCCAACAGGGCCGGCACTCCAAGTTGCCCTACAGAAATTTTCAAAGTCAGGCTCAAGAAGGAGTTTGATGGCTGGTGATGAAGAACAGCTACTCGAAGAATCAGGTATGTAACCTACAGCCTGGAGCGAAGATCGTTGGTAAATGGCATAGCCATCCGTATAAAGTAATACGGACGCTTGGAGCAGGAGCGACAGGCACCGTCTATTTAGCTGACTCAGCAAATGGCCTTGTTGCACTAAAAGTTGGTATGGATAGTATGTCCATTACATCAGAAGTTAATGTATTGAAACATTTCTCGAAGGTTCAAGGACAAACACTTGGACCTTCTTTGCTAGATGTTGATGATTTGGTAACATCTCAAGGAACATTTCCTTTTTATGCTATGGAATATTTAAAAGGAACAGAGTTAATTGAATATATGCAAAAAAAAGGCGTTGAATGGTTAGGGATTTTAATGATTCAACTGCTTGGCGATTTAGATCGTTTGCATAGAGCTGGGTGGGTATTCGGTGACCTTAAGCCTGACAATGTTATCATAGTGGGACCTCCTGCAAGGATTAGATTAATTGATGTAGGTGGGACAACGTTAATTGGACGCTCTATTAAAGAGTATACAGAGTTTTTCGACCGTGGTTATTGGGCTTTAGGATCAAGGAAAGCAGAACCTACCTATGACTTGTTTGCCGTTGCAATGATGATGATCAATTGCGCATATCCGAAACGATTTGAAAAGCAAGGAGAAAAGACGATTCATTTGTTAAAGCAGCGAATAGAAGAGAAATCTTTACTCCTACCGTACCGAGAAATCATCTTAAAAGCATTGCAAGGAAAATATCAAGAGGCGACTGAGATGAGAAAAGATATGGTACAAGCTATTTCAAAAAGTACTAGTTATAAACATAAACCAGTAAAAGTGAAAACGAAGCAAAAGAACCCAAAAGTTAGTAAGAGTCAAAACAAGCCGGAGAGGAAAAAGAAATCTTCCTATTTTGTTGAAATCTTCCTACTTTCCTCTTTTCTTCTATTAGCATATATCCTATACTTATTTGGACAAATGATGTAGGCATTAAAGAAAGATTTGCCATGTAGTTATGGAGGAATTGATATGAACGCGGATCGTATGATGGATATATGTTTGCTTGCTGGTGAAATAATGCTCACATACGGCGCTGAAACATATCGAGTTGAAGAAACGATTGAGCGAATGGCTAAGTCAGCACAATTTAAAAATGTCCATAGCTTTGTAACACCAACCGGAATCTTTTTATCATTTGAAGACGATGGAAAAGGAGATACAATGCAAATGGTACGTGTTGATGACAGGCTTCAAGATTTAAATAAAGTAACGCTTGTTAACCAAGTTTCAAGAGAGTTTGTAAGTCGGGCAATTACAGCTGATGAAGCAATGCACAGACTTGAACAAATAGCGAAAGCGCCAATGAATTATTCTTCGCTTCTCCTCCACCTTTCCTCAGGTGTTGCTGGTGGTGCTTTTTCCTATTTATTCGGTGGCAATCTATTTGATACAATACCGGCATTTATCGCTGGCTTTACTGCAAGTTGGTGCATTACAACCATTCAAGAATATACAAAAGTGAAATTTTTTGCTGAACTTATGTCAGCCTTTATTGGTGGAACCATAGCGATTTTCCTCGTTCTCTTAGGTCTTGGAGAGAATCTAGACCAAGTAATTATAGGTACATTAATGCCACTTGTGCCAGGAATTCCTCTTACAAATGCTGTTAGGGATTTAATGTCGGGTGATTTAATTGCTGGTGTTAGTAGAGGAGCTGAAGCCGTCATAACAGCTCTTTCAATTGCAACAGGTATAGCAATTGCCATTGCGCTATTCTTATAGGAGGCTATCATGATTATTGAGTTACTTTTTTGTTTTCTGGCTACGGTTGCCTTTGGTGTCATCTTTAATGTTCCAAAACGTGCCTTATGGGTTGGAGGAGCAATAGGATCATTAGCGTGGTTTATCTATTCTATGTTGCCGACACTAGGCATGTCGGACGTGTTTGCTACCGTAATTGCCTCCTTTATATGTGCAACAGTTGCTCATATTCTTGCAAAGAAATTTCGTATACCTGTTACTGCATTTAGTATTCCAGCAATTATCCCTCTGGTCCCAGGAAGTAGAGCGTATTTTACGATGTTGGCGCTCGTTGATGGTGATTATTTACACGGCATTCAATTAGGGGTCGAGACGATGCTTCGAGCAGGAGGCATTGCAGCCGGACTTGTGATTGCTTTATCAATTTTCTCAATTGGTAAAGGAGGCATCGGACAACGATATGAAATTAAACGTTCATAATTTTATTAAACGACATAATCTTTTGCATAACTGTGATACTGTTATTGTAGCAGTATCTGGAGGCCCAGATTCAATGGCTCTGCTCGATTACCTTTGGAAAACAAAAAGGCATTATAACGTGGCTGTGTTGGCTTGTCATATTCATCACCAGCTTAGAGGTGAGGAAGCCGAGGAAGATTTTAGGTATGTTGAAGAGTTCTGCAATGACCAAGGGATTCCCTTTGTGGGACAACGTGTAGACGTGAAGAAATATGCAATAGAATATAAGCTAGGAACACAAGTAGCGGCAAGAGAATTAAGGTACCAGTTTTTTGAAAAGCTCCTTTCTGATTATCCCAAAAGTAAACTAGCAACAGGGCATCATGGTGATGACCAAGTTGAAACGATGCTAATGAAAATGGCTAGAGGAAGTCTCCCACTATATTCATATGGAATCCCAGTTGAGAGACGGCTTGGTCTAGGTTCAATTATTCGTCCACTTTTAGGAATAACAAAGAAGGAAATTGAGCAATATTGTATTGAAGCATCACTTGAACCTAGACGTGATTCGAGCAATCAATCTTATGCATATACACGTAATCGTTTCCGTAAAGAGTTACTACCATTTTTAAAAAACGAAAATAAAAATATTCACCTTCATATGCAAAGGAAAATGGAATGGGAACGTGATGATCACGATTTTTTAATGTCTTTGGCTGAGGAAATGAAGTCTTCTGTTATTATGAAACAAAGTGACGAAGGCGTTACAATTTCAAGAACAGCCCTTCTTAAGACAGGACTAGCTTTACAAAGAAGAGTGATTCATCTAATATTAAAATATCTTTATGGGAAAAATTCACCATTGATTACGTCTATACATATTGAGCAAGTACTCGACATGCTTCATCGTGAAAACCCTTCAGCTGAACTGCATTTCTCTCAATCCCTGATCGTCAGAAGAAATTATGATGTTTGTGTTTTTTTTAAGGGACAGGAGGATAAGGTGGAAGAACATTCATATGTTCTTTTAGTCCCGGGAGTAATTACAACACAAAAATGGACAATTGAGACATATGTAACAGAGGATCTTAATATGGTTGAAAAGGACAACCAAATATTTTTGGATTATGATGTAATTTCTCAGCCATTAATTGTGAGGAGCAAGCGACCAAAGGATCGTATGACGTGTCGTGGGATGAATGGAACAAAAAAGGTCGGAAGGTTATTCATTGACCGGAAGATCCCGAAGCTAGACAGAAATCATTGGCCTATTATTGTTGATGGTGAAGGAGAAGTCGTATGGGTGCCATTATTACACAGGTCTAAAGTGGCTACTGTTGGACAACATACGAAAAAGATAGTAGTTTTACGTTGTAGCCGTCAAAATGAAAATGAACTAGGTGAGGAACCTGAAGAATACTAGGAGGTTTGTTTGACATTGATGAAGGATGAAATAAAAGAGGTTCTATTTTCTGAGGAAGAAATACAAGAAAAGTGTCGAGAATTAGGGAAGAAGATCACTGAAGAATATGATGGGAAGTTTCCTTTGGTTATCGGTGTACTAAAGGGTGCAATGCCATTTATGGGGGATCTAACGAAACGAATTGACACGCATATTGAAATGGATTTTATGGATGTGTCTAGCTATGGTGCTGGTATGGTATCTTCAGGGGAGGTCAAAATAGTCAAAGATTTGGACACATCTGTTGAAGGACGGGATGTATTAATCCTTGAAGATATTATTGATAGTGGGCTTACATTAAGCTATCTCGTCAAGCTTTTCCATTATCGTAAAGCTAAGTCAGTGAAAGTGGTAACACTTCTAGATAAGCCAGATGGTCGTAAAGTTGACTTGGCTCCTGATCTAGCAGGATTTACAGTTCCTGATGCGTTTGTAGTAGGTTACGGTCTCGACTATGCAGAAAAGTATCGAAATTTGCCGTATATCGGGGTTTTAAAACCGGAAATTTATGAGAGTTAATGTTTGTGATAAAAAGTGCAGTTGTGGTACTATAAACGAAGCTGTATTGTCGTGGGAGGAGGTCAAGAATGAATCGAATATTCCGTAATACCATTTTTTACTTACTTATCTTTCTCGTCATCATTGGAATTGTAAATGTCTTTAGTACTGATCAAACACAAACAGAAAGTGTGACGTTCACTGAGTTTACAGATAGACTTGACCAAGGTGAGGTTACTGAACTTTCAGTAAAGCCAGTAAGGCAGGTTTACTTAATAAGAGGACAATTTACTGACCAAGAAGAGGGAGAATTTTTTGAAACATATGTACTGCAGAGTGAGCAATCTGCTGAGCTGTTAGCAAACGCTCAGGGTGTAGGTGGGACTCCTCTTGATGTAGATGTTCAACCAGCAGATGAAACAAGTGGCTGGGTGACGTTCTTTACATCAATCATACCGTTTATTATCATCTTTATCTTATTCTTCTTCCTGTTAAGTCAAGCTCAAGGCGGCGGTGGCCGTGTAATGAACTTCGGTAAGAGTAAAGCGAAGCTCGTGAGTGATGATAAGAAGAAAGCGAAATTTAAAGATGTGGCTGGGGCAGATGAAGAAAAGCAAGAGCTTGTTGAAGTTGTTGAATTCTTAAAAGATCCACGTAAGTTCTCAGCAATTGGTGCACGCATTCCTAAAGGTGTTTTGCTTGTGGGACCTCCGGGTACTGGTAAGACATTGCTAGCACGTGCTGTTGCCGGTGAAGCTGGCGTTCCATTCTTCTCAATTAGTGGTTCTGACTTTGTTGAGATGTTTGTTGGTGTCGGTGCATCCCGTGTACGTGATTTGTTTGAAAATGCAAAAAAGAACGCACCATGTATTATCTTCATTGACGAAATTGATGCTGTTGGTCGTCAACGTGGAGCTGGTCTTGGTGGGGGCCACGATGAACGTGAGCAAACTTTGAACCAATTACTTGTTGAAATGGATGGTTTTAGTGCCAATGAAGGGATTATTATTATCGCAGCGACGAACCGTGCCGATATCCTTGACCCTGCATTATTACGTCCAGGACGTTTTGACCGTCAAATTCAGGTAAATCGACCTGATGTTAAAGGCCGTGAACAAGTGCTGAGAGTGCATGCTCGGAATAAGCCGTTAAATGATGATGTTAACCTTGATGCGATTGCAGCAAGAACTCCTGGTTTCTCTGGTGCCGATCTTGAGAACTTGTTAAATGAGGCTGCATTAGTAGCTGCAAGACATAATAAAACAAAAGTAAGCATGATTCATATTGAAGAAGCAATCGACCGAGTGATTGCCGGTCCTGCTAAAAAGAGCCGTGTTATTTCCAAAAAAGAGAAAAACATTGTCGCTTGGCATGAGGCGGGTCATACAGTTGTTGGTGTGAAGTTAGAAAATGCTGATATGGTCCATAAAGTAACAATTGTTCCTAGAGGGATGGCTGGTGGTTATGCAGTTATGCTTCCTAAGGAAGATCGCTACTTTATGACAAAGCCTGAGTTGCTTGATAAGATCATTGGCTTACTAGGAGGCCGTGTTGCTGAAGAAGTTCAATTTGGTGAAGTGAGCACGGGGGCTCATAATGACTTCCAACGTGCGACTGGGATTGCTCGTAAAATGGTAACGGAATATGGAATGAGTGATAAGCTTGGCCCGATGCAATTTGGATCAAACTCTGGTGGGCAAGTTTTCCTAGGTCGTGATATTCAAAATGAACAAAACTACAGTGATGCGTTTGCGCACGAAATTGATTTAGAAGTTCAACGCATCATCAAGGAATGTTACGAGCGTTGTAAACAAATCTTGACAGAAAACAAAGCAAGTTTAGATTTAGTTGCCGAAACATTGCTTGATTTAGAAACACTTGATGCTGAACAAATTAAATCACTTATCAATGAGGGTAAGCTTCCGGATGATCACCATGCTAATAAATATTTAAATGGTGGCAGTGAAAGTGACTCTGATATGAAGGTAACCATTAACTCAAAAAAGGATGAAGAAGTGATTCCTGAAGAGAATAATGATACAGAAGAGAACCAACCTTCTACAGATGATAAGGAAAACAAAGAAGACAAGAAAAAAGAAGATTAATGATTTTTCCGGGGGATGTCGATGATCGACATCCCCTTTTGATGTGATCGTTAAGACTAAAAGTTCAATTACAAGCATAAAAAGAAGGGTTGCTTTATAATAGATCTGAACTGTTGTCAGACGTTAAACACTAAGTGGTTAGTAACGGGATAAGCCGTTGAAAAGAATAGATAAAAGTAGGTAGTTCTATACCTCTGAATACATTTTTTAGGCAACAAAAAAAGCTCGTCTGTTTTGCTAATTTGTTGCCCAAAATAATAGAAGGCCTCATAGTTTAGAGAGGATTTGGTGGTGGATACATATGATATTAGTAATCGATGTAGGTAACACCAATGTTGCATTAGGTGTTTATCAAGGGAGACAATTACAATACAATTGGAAAATTGCAACGAGTCGCGAGAAAACGGAAGATGAATGGGCCATGTCATTAAAAAACTTATTCGAGTATGAACAACTCTCTTTCAGTTCTATTGAGGGAATTATTATTTCTTCAGTCGTTCCTCCGATCATGTATACAATTGAATATATGTGTAAAAAGTACTTCGGAATTAAACCGTTAATAATTGGGCCTGGAATTAAGACAGGTCTTAATGTGAAGTACGACAACCCTAGAGAAGTTGGTGCTGATCGAATTGTAAATGCAGTTGCTGCCATTCAGTTATATGGAAGTCCTCTTATTATCGTTGATTTTGGTACAGCGACTACCTACTGTTACATTAATGAGAACCGTCAATATATGGGAGGTGCAATATCACCTGGTATTTCGATCTCAACGGAAGCACTCTATACAAGAGCATCGAAGCTGCCAAGGATTGAGCTTGCGAAACCTAAAAGTGTACTTGGGACAAATACGATTCACGCTATGCAGGCAGGTATCTTTTATGGCTATGTCGGCCAAGTAGATGGAATTGTTAAACGTATGAAAGCGAACTCGAAACAAGTGCCGACTGTGATTGCAACAGGTGGGATGGCATCGTTAATCGCCGATGAAACGGAAACGATTGATGTGGTAGAGCCGTTTTTAACTTTAAAAGGTTTACAAATGATTTACGAAAAAAATGAGTAAGGAAGGAAAGATGAAGATGGGAGATTATTTAGTAAAAGCAACAGGGTTTGAAGGAAAAGTACGAGCATATTCTTTGGTAGCAACTGATATGGTAAATGAGGCCGTTCGCAGACAAGGAACTTGGCCAACAGCATCGGCTGCTTTAGGTCGTGCGATGATGGCTAGTACAATGATGGCGACAATGTTAAAAGGTGATTCGAAGTTGACTGTTAAAATTGAAGGGCAAGGCCCGATCGGTTCAATTATCATTGATGCAAATACAAAAGGAGAGACGAGAGGGTATGTAACCAATCCTCAAACTCATTTCGATTTGAACAGCCAAGGGAAGTTAGATGTAGCTAGAGCTGTCGGGACAAATGGATTTCTATCTGTTGTAAAAGATTTAGGGTTAAAGGAACATTTTACAGGTAGTGTACCCCTAGTGTCTGGGGAATTGGGGGAGGACTTTACTTATTACTTTGCTTCATCGGAACAAACGCCTTCTTCAGTTGGGGTAGGAGTGCTTGTAAATCCAGATAATACAATAATGGCTGCCGGAGGGTTTATTATTCAACTGATGCCAGGTGCTGATGATGACGTAATAAGTGAAATTGAGAAACGATTATCGACTATACCCGCTATTTCAAAGCTAGTAGAAGCAGGAATGCCTCCGGAGGAAATGCTTGAAGCTCTTTTAGGTGATGGCAATGTAAAAGTTCTTGATAAGCAACCAATTATGTTTGCGTGTCATTGTTCTAAAGAACGCGTTGAGAATGCAATTATTAGCTTAGGGAAAAAAGAAATTCAAGACATGATCGATGAAGATGGTGGAGCTGAGACAGTCTGTCATTTTTGTAATGAGACATACAAATTAAATGCAGAAGAGTTAAAAGGACTATTAGAGCAAGTTTAAAAGGTTTATAAAGAAAGTAGGGAAATTGTTACATTATAATTGACTTATCTGAAAACGTCTGATAGTATAATCTTAACAAAACCAATAAAGTTACTAGGGATTAGGAGGCGTTATCGTGAGTGCAGTTGTAAATTCAGTTGTTGATCTTATTGGACAAACACCGTTAGTGAAGTTAAATCGTCTTGTTTCTGATAAACATGCAGATGTTTATTTGAAGTTAGAGTATATGAATCCTGGAAGTAGTGTAAAGGATCGTATTGCTCTTGCTATGATTGAAGCTGCTGAAAAGGCAGGTAAATTAAAGCCAGGTGTAACAATTGTTGAGCCTACAAGTGGAAATACAGGTATTGGTCTTGCGATGGTAGCAGCGGCTAAAGGCTACAAAGCAAAGCTTGTTATGCCTGAAACAATGAGTATGGAGCGCCGTAACTTATTGCGTGCATACGGAGCAGAGCTAGTCCTAACACCTGGACCAGAAGGTATGGGTGGAGCAATTCGTAAAGCTACAGAGCTCGCTAAAGAAGATGGTTACTTTATGCCACAACAGTTTGAAAATGAAGCAAATCCAGAAATACACCGTAACACAACAGGTAAAGAACTTCTTGAACAAGTTGACGGCCAAATTGACGGCTTTGTATCAGGGATCGGTACAGGCGGAACGATTACAGGTGCAGGTGGTTTATTAAAGGAAAACTTCCCGAATCTTCACATTGCAGCTGTTGAGCCAACTGACTCCCCTGTTCTATCAGGAGGAAATCCAGGGCCTCACAAAATCCAAGGGATTGGTGCTGGTTTCGTACCGAGTATCTTAAATACAGAAATTTACGATTCGGTGATTCAGGTTTCGAACGAACAAGCATTTGAATATGCGCGTCGTGCAGCGCGCGAAGAGGGAATTTTAGGTGGGATTTCTTCTGGAGCAGCAATCTATGCAGCATTAGAGCTTGCTGAAAAGCTTGGAGCAGGTAAAAAAGTAGTAGCGATCATTCCTTCAAATGGTGAACGTTATTTAAGCACACCACTTTATCAATTTGAAGACTAATTGCAAAAAAGCTATGGGGTCTATGACTTCATAGCTTTTTTTATTGTATGAACTTTTGAAATCATTGATAAAGAGCGTTCGTTGCATGTAATTATATTTGCAGGGGAAAATAAGAAAATGATTAGAAGATGAAAGGGGCATGTTTAAAGTGAGTGAAATAGTTATTATTTTGCTTCGGACAATAATAGTGTTTATCATCATTCTAACATTTTTTCGGTTTATGGGAAAAAAGGAATTAGGAGAATTGAGTTTACTAGATATTATTGTATCGCTCATGATTGCTGAATTAGCAGTCATTGCAATTGAAGACCCGGAAGTATCAATGGCAAGGGGACTTGCCCCTATTTTCTTGCTTATTTTTATTCAAGCTATTTTAACTACAATCAGTTTAAAAAATCAGAAGTTCAGGGATCTTATCGAAGGCCGTCCGGTATTGCTTATCGAAAACGGAAAAATCAATCAGGCAAATATGAGGAAACAGCGCTATAATCTTGACGATGTTTTATTCCAACTAAGAGAGAAAGGGATTTCAGATGTTCGAGAAGTGGAATTCGCTGTTTTGGAGAGGTCCGGAAATTTGTCGCTATTTAGAAAAGAAGAAAATAGTTCAATTTTTACGCTGCCATTAATTCAGGATGGAGTCATTCAAGATGACCATCTAAAAGTAATTAAAAAAACAAAAGAGTGGTTACTTCTCGAGTTGCATAAAAGAGGCTATGATCAAATTAAGGACATCTTTTATTGTAGTTATATGAAAGGTCAGTTCTTTATTGAAGAGAAGGAACATAAACGACTTATGAAAATGAACCGGTCGTGAAGAAAATTATTTTTACCTCTTTTCTATTCTCATGTAGAATAGAAAAAAAGAGTGTGGAACGGGAGTGAAAGTAGTGCAATTGAGCCGTACTAGCAGAGTGAAGTCTTTTCCTCTTCAAGAACAAAAGTGGTTCGCGAGCTATCGTTATTTAGCTGCAAACGAGCCCAAACATGTTCTTTTAGAAAGTGGAAGAGGTGGAAGATATAGCATCATAGGATTATCACCTTTTGCAACGATTTCAGGGAAACATCAGACATTAACGGTCGAAATAGATGGACAGGTGGAAACGAAGAATGGACCTTTGCTAGAGAGTTTAAAAGAAGTTCTAGCTCCGTATTATCAAAAAACTATTCCGGAATTGCCACCGTTTCAAGGTGGGGCGATTGGGTATTTTTCATATGACATTGTCCGGGAAATTGAGAATTTACCAATGATTGCAGAAGATGATTTACAATTACCAGATTTGTATTTCATGGTTTTTAATGATGTGTTTGTATATGATCATGAACAAGCGATGATGTGGGTTATTGTTCATGGGGAAAAAGAAGATGGCAGCTTGCTAGAAAAAAGAGTCGAGCAATATGTTAAGCGGTGGCAAGAAGAAAGGGAAAGCAGCTTAAAGAAAAGTTCGATTAAGAATGATGAAACATCTGAAACAAACGCTTCGTTTTCAGAAGAGGCATTTTGTGAAGCTGTTGAGAAGGTGAAGGAATACATTGCAAGTGGAGATGTGTTTCAAGTTAATTTATCGGTAAGGCAAACCAAGGACTTAGTAACAGAGCCTTTCCATGTGTATGAAGTGTTACGAAAACTAAATCCATCCCCGTATATGGGGTATTTACAAACACCCGAGTTTCAGTTTGTCAGTGCTTCGCCTGAATTATTAGTGAAGAAGGATGGCTTAGAACTAAGTACAAGACCAATCGCTGGAACGCGCTCACGCGGAAAAGACGAGCAGGAAGACCAAGAACTAGCCAATACATTAATTAACAATGAAAAAGAACGAGCTGAACACGTAATGCTTGTTGATTTAGAAAGAAACGACTTAGGACGGGTATCAGAGTATGGATCGGTTGAAGTCGATGAATTGATGGTGATCGAAAAGTACTCACATGTGATGCACATTGTATCGAATGTGAAGGGAACATTGGCCGATGGTTATGACCTTTACGATGTGATTCGTGCAACATTTCCAGGAGGAACTATTACGGGTGCACCTAAAGTAAGGACGATGGAAATTATTGAAGAGCTTGAACCTGTTAAGAGAGGCATTTATACTGGATCTATAGGATGGATTGGGTTTGATGAGAATATGGAATTAAATATTGCGATCCGCACAATGGTCTGTAAGGATGGGAAGGCTCATGTACAGGCCGGTGCAGGAGTGGTCATCGACTCGAATCCTACAAATGAATACAAAGAATCATTAAAGAAGGCTAGAGCACTTTGGCATGCGCTGGAGACTAGTGAAGAAGAGATGAGAAGAAAAACGGTCAGTATGAGCTGAGGAGGAGAAAAGAATGATTTTAATGATTGATAATTATGATTCATTTACGTACAACCTTGTCCAGTACTTAGGGGAAATGGGGCATGAATTAGTCGTTCGCCGCAATGACCAAATTACATTAGAAGAAATAGAAGAGTTAAATCCGAATTACCTTATGATATCACCTGGACCAAAAAGTCCAAATGAAGCAGGGATCAGCCTCGAGGCGATTAAGTACTTTGCTGGTAAAATACCCGTATTTGGTGTTTGTTTAGGCCATCAGTCAATAGCACAAGTATTTGGTGGCGATGTTGTCCGTGCAGAGCGCCTTATGCACGGGAAAACTTCCGATATTCGCCATGATGGAGAGACGATTTTTAAGGGGTTGCCGTCCCCTCTTACGACAACGAGATATCATTCTTTAATTGTAAAAAAAGAAACATTGCCTGAATGTTTTATTGTATCAGCTGAAACTGATGAAGGAGAAATAATGGCAATCCGTCATCGTGAGCTTGCAGTAGAAGGAGTGCAGTTTCATCCAGAATCAATTATGACAGATTTTGGTAAACAGCTTTTGCGTAATTTTATAGAAACGTATGGCAAGGAGAAATCAACGTGTTCGTCTATGTAAATGGCCATATTATTAGCAAAGAACAAGCTACTATTTCTGCTTTTGATCATGGATATATGTACGGTCTAGGTTTATTTGAGACGTTTCGTGTTGATGATGGTCATCCATTTTTGCTGGATGACCATTTTCAGCGTTTACAAGAAAGTCTAGAGAGTATAGGAATCAAGTGGGAGATGCAGAAGGAAGAGGTTAACCAAGTTATAAAGGATCTGCTAAAGGCAAATCAATTAACGAGTGCTTATGTGAGGTGGAATGTTTCAGCGGGCCCAGAAGACGTCGGTTTATATACTGGTGAATACAATGAACCGACAACTATTGTATATATGAAACCATTACCGAGTCAGGTTGTAAGTGCTAAAGATGCCAAACTCCTCTCTGTTAAACGGAATACACCAGAGGGGACTTATCGTTTGAAGTCCCACCATTATTTAAATAGTGTCTTGGCAAAACGAGAAGTAGGCGATCATAGAAATATAGAAGGAATTTTTCTCACAAATGACCGTTTTGTGGCAGAAGGGGTTGTTTCTAATCTATTTTGGGTTAAAAACGGGACGGTCTATACGCCTTCAACGGAGACAGGTATTTTAAATGGCATTACTAGGCAGTTTGTTCTTGCGCTATTGGACAAACTAGAAGTGCCTTATGAAGTCGGTTTCTATCGTGCTAATGATGTGATGAACGCAGACGAAGCATTTATCACAAACTCGATCCAAGAAATCGTGCCCCTCCAGTCGTTTGGTGGTCAAGCATACAAGGGATCACATAAAGTAACAGATTTAGTAAAACAACAATACACGTTGCATCGCAAAAACCGGTTATGGAGCAGATCGGAAATAATGGGAGGCTTATAATGAATCAGCTAGAAACAAATCGTACACTGATTATGGGGATTTTAAATGTCACGCCGGACTCTTTTTCTGACGGTGGTAAGTTTAATGAGTGGCAGCTTGCAATTGAACGTGCCAAACAGCTTGTTCAAGACGGAGCGGATATCATCGACATTGGGGGAGAGTCAACAAGACCGGGATTCACTTTTGTTGAAGAAGAAGAGGAAATTAGAAGGGTAGTCCCTATTATAGAAAAGTTGGCAAGTGAACTTACCGTTCCAATTTCAATTGATACGTATAAACCGGAAGTGGCTAAGCGTGCACTTGAGGCAGGCGCTACGATTATTAATGATATTTGGGGCGCAAAATGGGACAAGCGTATGGCTGATGTTGCAGCCCGTTACAATGTGCCGATCATTCTCATGCATAACCGGGAAGACGTAACGTATAAGGAATTAATTCCTGAAGTAATCAGTGATTTAGAAGAGAGTATTTCCATCTGTCTTGAAGCTGGTGTGACAAAAGATAAGATTATTCTAGATCCAGGTATCGGTTTTGCAAAAAGTTATGAAGAGAATATGGAGGTAATGAGAAACTTAGATAAGATCGTGGAAATGGGCTATCCCGTATTGCTTGGTACTTCACGGAAGTCAATTATTGCCGAAACGCTCAATCTGCCAGTTGATGAGCGTGTAGAAGGGACAGGGGCAACTGTTTGCCACGGAATTATGAAAGGCTGTGGTATTATGCGCGTCCATGATGTAAAAGAAATGTCGCGAATGGCCGTGATGATGGATGCTCTTGTTAGAAAAGGAGAAGAACATGGATAAAATCTATATGAATCAGCTAGCCTTTTATGGATATCATGGCGTATTTACAGAGGAAAAAAAGCTAGGTCAGCGTTTTATCGTTGATATAATATTAGAGCTGGATTTAAGTGAAGCGGGCTCATCAGATAATTTAGAAGCGACGATCAATTACGGTGATGTGTATAAAAGAGTTGAGGCAATTGTTGAAGGAAAGCCTTATAAATTGGTTGAGTCAGTTGCTGAGAAAATTGCTAGTGAGCTATTAAATACCTACGATCGCTTACAAATGTGTACGGTGAAATTGATAAAGCCAGATCCTCCGATTCCTGGTCATTATCAATCTGTAGCGATTGAGATTACGAGGAAACGGACATGAAACATGACGTATATATTGCTTTAGGGTCCAATATTGGAGAACGATCTAGTTATTTAGATAAAGCGATTGTGCTTCTTGAGCAAGATGAGAACATAGATCTTGAAAAGTGTTCCTCGATCTATGAGACAGAACCGATTGGCTATGTCGATCAGCAATCATTTTTAAATATGGTTATCAATGTAAAAACTTCCTACAGCGCTAGGGAATTATTGGCTGTGACTCAGTCGGTCGAACGTCGCTGTGGACGTGAGCGCGATGTTAGGTGGGGACCACGGACATTAGACCTTGACATTTTGCTGTTTGACAAAGAGAATATGATGATGGAGCAGCTAATCATTCCCCATCCAAGGATGTGGGAACGTGCGTTTGTGGTTGTTCCGCTCATGGAAATCCATCCAAATCTTTATGCTGATCATCTCAAGCAGTCGATTCAACAAATATATGAATCATTACCGGATAAAGAAGGAGTAAGGGTATGGAATCCACAAACAACGGAAGAAAAATCCGAGCGTTCAGAAAGCTCAAAGGTTATACGCAAGAAGAATTTGCAAAAAAAGTAGGCGTGTCGGTTTCTCTATTAGGAGCAATTGAGCGAGGAACTAAACTTGCGAATGATACTATGCTAGAGAAAATGGCCTCCGTTTTAAATATATCAAAATATGAGTTGCTATAAGAATTCGACGAAAGAGACAGTTCTCTTTTGTACAAACGCAAACTTTTGGAGGTGAAAGGTATGTTAAAGATCGGTAATATTGAAATGAAAAATCAAGTTGTTCTAGCACCAATGGCCGGGGTTTGTAATCCTGCTTTCCGTTTAATCGCAAAAGAATTCGGTACAGGATTAGTGTGCGCTGAGATGGTCAGTGATAAAGCAATTTTGCACGGGAATGAAAAATCTCTTAGCATGTTATATGTAGATGATCGAGAAAAACCGTTAAGCTTACAGATTTTTGGTGGAGAAAGAGAAACGCTAGTTAAAGCGGCTAAATTCGTAGATAAAAATACGAATGCAGATATTATTGATATTAATATGGGATGCCCAGTCCCGAAAATCACAAAATGTGATGCCGGTGCAAAGTGGTTACTTGATCCGAATAAAATCTATGAAATGGTTGCAGCAACGGTTGATGCTGTTGATAAACCTGTAACCGTAAAAATGCGTATAGGTTGGGACTCAGATCATGTCTATGCTGTAGAAAATGCCCGCGCTGTTGAACGTGCAGGGGGGAGTGCAGTTGCTGTACATGGTCGGACGCGTGTGCAAATGTATGAAGGCACAGCAGACTGGAATATCATTAAAGAAGTAAAAGAAGCTGTCAATATTCCTGTTATCGGTAATGGGGATGTGAAAACGCCACAAGACGCGCGCCGTATGTTAGACGAGATTGGTGTAGATGGTGTCATGATTGGGCGAGCAGCATTGGGTAACCCTTGGATGCTTTACCAAACGATCCAATACCTAGAGAATGGTACGTTAGCTGATGAGCCAACGCCACGTGAAAAAATTGATGTTTGCATGCTGCACCTAGATCGACTTATTAAGATAAAGGGTGAGCATGTTGCGGTTCGTGAAATGCGCAAACATGCAGCCTGGTATTTAAAAGGAATGCGTGGAAATGGTCCTGTTCGCGATAAGATAAATAGCTTCGAGACAAGAGATGATGTAGCAAACAGTTTGTATACATTTGTTGAAGAGTTAGAAGTGCAAATGACTGAAAAGGCAAACGCTGTTTGACTTTTCTGATAGACTTCACTATAATTCGTGTGTAATTATAAAACTGCCAGTGTGATACGCTGGCAGTTTTTCTACATATAAGAACTACTAAAATGGGCTATAATGATAGAGAATAGAGGAGATGATGTACATGGCTCAAGAACTTGAGTTAAATGATCAGTTAGCCGTGCGCAGAGACAAGCTAACGAATTTGCAGGGAGAAGGGAAAGATCCATTCGGAGGGCGCTTTGAACGCTCGCATACTGCTAAATCTATGGAAGAAGCATATGGTGCGGAAACAAAAGAAGGCCTTGAAGAAGCAGGCTATGAAGTAACTCTTGCTGGCCGTATTATGACTAAGCGAGGTAAAGGGAAGGCTGGGTTTGCACATATTCAAGATTTAACAGGACAAGTTCAAATCTATGTTCGCCAAGATGCAGTAGGCGAGGAGCAATATGAGTTATTCAAAACGATTGATATTGGAGATATCGTTGGAGTAACAGGAACGGCTTTTAAAACGAAAGTAGGAGAGTTGTCAATTAAAGTAACCAACTTTGAACTTCTCTCTAAGTCACTTCGTCCACTGCCGGATAAATTCCATGGCTTAAAAGATATTGAGCAGCGCTATCGCCAGCGTTATGTGGATCTAATCGTGAACCCAGAGGTTCGTGATACATTTGTGATGCGCAGTAAAATCCTGCGATCAATGCGTAATTATTTGGATTCGCAAGGGTACTTAGAGGTTGAAACACCGACGATGCATTCTATCCCAGGGGGAGCTTCAGCTCGTCCATTTGTTACGCATCATAATGCGCTTGATATGACACTTTATATGCGTATTGCAATTGAGCTGCACTTGAAACGTTTAATTGTAGGTGGTCTAGAAAAGGTTTATGAAATCGGTCGTGTTTTTCGTAATGAAGGTGTATCAACTCGCCATAATCCAGAATTTACAATGATCGAGCTATATGAAGCATATGCTGACTATCAGGATATTATGACGTTAACAGAGGAGTTAGTGGCACATATTGCAAAGGAAGTACTCGGTACAACAACTGTAGCGTACGGTGAATATGAATTAGATCTAGAGCCGAAGTGGAAAAGAGTCCATATGGTTGATGCTATTAAAGAAAAGACCGGTGTAGACTTTTGGAAAGAGATGACAGATGAGGAAGCTCGCGCGATTGCCAAAGAACACAATGTTCCTGTAAAAGAAACGATGTCTTATGGTCATGTTGTTAATGAATTCTTTGAGCACTTTGTGGAAGAAGAACTTATTCAACCTACATTTGTGTATGGGCACCCATTAGCGATTTCTCCACTTGCAAAGAAAAATCCAGAAGATCCACGTTTTACAGATCGCTTTGAATTATTCATTGTTGGTCGTGAACACGCGAATGCTTTTACGGAGTTAAATGATCCTATTGACCAACGTCAGCGTTTTGAACAGCAGCTTGTCGAACGTGAACAAGGTGATGACGAGGCTCATATGATGGATGAAGATTTCGTTGAGGCGTTAGAGTATGGAATGCCTCCAACTGGCGGTTTAGGGATTGGAATTGATCGTTTAGTTATGTTGTTAACTAATTCACCGTCGATTCGAGATGTTTTGTTATTCCCACAAATGAGAAGTCGTGAACAAGGTGAAGCTTAGTTAGCATTGTTATCTTATCGAAAGGTCAGCGAGGAGGTCGTTGGCCTTTTATTTTAAAGTATTTTAAAAAAGGTGTTGCATTTAAAAAGTAATGATGGTATATTATTTCTTGTCGCCAAGAGCGATAAAAAAACAATAAAACGTTATTGACAAATTAATTTCGTTTTGTTACGATACAAAGGTCGCTATAAAACGACAAATAATGAGTTCTTTGAAAACTGAACAAAAGCCAAGCGAAATAAAGATACATGGTATCTCAGGGATTTTCAAGAAAATCCCAACGTAATTATTATTGCATTGCTAGCGTGATGCAAATTGAGCTAATCAGCTTACCATTTTCATGGAGAGTTTGATCCTGGCTCAGGACGAACGCTGGCGGCGTGCCTAATACATGCAAG
>NZ_JBWQTV010000029.1:0-55563 GCF_056619965.1 Halalkalibacter sp. HAAS-P014
GAAACAGTAGAAGTTGCCCTCCCGGTACTTGTAACAGCACAACAAGGACTAAATGAACCACGTTACCCTTCGTTACCAGGAATTATGAAAGCGAAGAAAAAGCCATTAGAAACATTGGATCTAGATGATTTAGATTTAGAGGAAGAGGATGTAGAAGCGAAAACGACAACGATAGATGTTTTCCTACCACCAGAAAAACAAGCAGGTAAAGTGTTAGAGGGAGATCCGGCTACGCAAGTAAAAGAGCTTGTATCCTTACTTAAATCAGAAGCGAAAGTTATTTAAGTTAGGCCTATTTCCTTAAAAATAAGAATGGAGTGAACCAAATGGGGAAAAAAGTACTTGTTATTGGAGAAGTTCGAGAAGGTGAATTACGCAATGTATCTTTTGAAGCATTGGCTGCAGGAAGAACGGTTGCTGATGGAGGAGAAGTAGTAGGAGTTCTTATTGGTGATGATGTAAACGCTTTAACTGAGTCCTTTATACAATATGGAGCAGATCGAGTTGTCATAGTCGAACATCAGACTTTAAAAAACTATACAACAGATGCCTATCAACAGGCATTATTACAAGTGTTTGATCTTGAAAATCCAGAAGCGGTCATTTTGGGGCATACAGCAATCGGTAAGGATGTTTCCCCACGTCTTGCGATGAAGCTTAAGACAGGCCTAGTTTCGGATGTGGTCAAAGTTGAAAACAAAGAAAATGAAATAGTATTTACTCGTCCAATATATTCGGGGAAGGCTTTCGAAAAAAGGAAAGTGAATGAAGGGATTATTTTTGCAACGGTTCGGCCGAATAATATTGCCACTTTAGAGCCAGATTCCTCTCGGAAAGGTGATGTTTCTCCTCTTACTGTGGATATCAAAGATATTCGAACAACAATTAAAGATATTGTCAAAAAGTCTACTGGTGGCGTTGATTTATCAGAAGCAAACGTCATTGTGGCAGGTGGCCGAGGGGTGAAAAGTAAAGAAGGATTTGGACCGTTACAAGAGCTTGCTGATTTATTAGGTGGAGCCATTGGGGCTTCACGTGGTGCATGTGATGCTGAGTATTGTGATTACGGGCTTCAAATTGGGCAAACAGGAAAAGTTGTTACACCGGATCTTTATTTTGCAATCGGGATTTCAGGTGCAATTCAACACTTAGCTGGGATGTCGAACTCAAAAGTAATTGTCGCCATCAATAAAGACCCTGAAGCACCAATTTTTGAGGTGGCAGACTATGGTATTGTTGGAGACCTTTTTGAAATTGTACCAATCTTAACTGAAGAGTTAAGAAATGTGTTAGTTTCGAACTAACAGTGAAAGTTTTTTACATCTATCATTAATAATAGTGATTTTTGATTTGATTGTGTAACTTAAAATAATAGGGATACAATAATTTTGAGCAACTTATTCGCAAGCTATGGAAGTGTTTGGTATAATGATGCTGAAGTCAAAGTAATGGGAAAAGGAGGTTTTACTAATGGCAATTGTAAATGTTACAGATCAAACTTTCGCATCTGAAACAAGTGAAGGAGTCGTATTAGCTGATTTCTGGGCACCTTGGTGTGGACCTTGTAAAATGATTGCACCAGTCCTTGAGGAACTTGATTCTGAAATGGGCGATAAAGTTAAAATTGCAAAGCTTGATGTTGATGAAAATCAAGAAACAGCTGGCAAGTACAGTGTAATGAGCATCCCGACTCTTCTCGTATTCAAGGATGGAGAAGTGGTTGATCAAGTTGTTGGTTTCCAACCAAAAGAAGCGCTAGCTGAGCTTTTAAATAAGCACCTTTAATAAAAAGTGACTCCACTTCGAATGGGGTCACTTTTTCTATATATAGAGATAAAGAAGTTGAAAGCTCCTTGCCATCCCGAATACAATTTTATTGTCCATATTCCAGTTTTTCTAGCTTGCAAAACTTAGCCTTCTCGCTAACAATAGAAGAAGAGGTGGAGTGTGATGAGCAATATCAAAGAGAAATTATTGATTCTTCCAGATCAGCCTGGTTGTTATTTAATGAAAGATCGTCAAGGTACGGTCATTTATGTTGGAAAAGCCAAGGTTCTAAAGAATAGAGTCAGGTCCTATTTTACTGGTTCACATGATGGGAAGACGCAGCGTCTTGTAAGTGAAATAGCTGACTTTGAATACATCGTGACATCTTCAAATATTGAAGCGTTAATATTAGAAATGAACTTAATAAAAAAACATGATCCGAAATATAACGTCATGTTAAAAGATGATAAATCCTACCCTTATCTAAAAATTACCAACGAAGAACATCCTCGATTGATTACGACACGTCAGGTCAAAAAAGATGGGGGAAAGTATTTTGGTCCATACCCAAATGTTGGAGCAGCCAATGAAACGAAAAAATTATTAGATCGCCTTTATCCACTCAGAAAGTGCCGGACGCTTCCAGACAAAGTATGCCTTTATTATCATATTGGTCAATGTTTGGCGCCTTGTGTTGCTGATGTTACAAAAGAACAAAATGAAAAAATGGTTCACGAAATTACGAAATTTCTACGTTCAGGCCATGAGGAAATCAAGGGGCAGTTAACAGAGAAAATGATGAAAGCATCAGAAGAAATGGACTTTGAACGAGCAAAGGAAATTAGGGATACATTACAACATATGGATACGGTAATTGAAAAGCAAAAGATGATGATTGGGGACCTTGTTGATCGAGATGTATTTGGGTTCGCTTATGATAAAGGCTGGATGTGTGTTCAAGTATTCTTTATCCGTCAAGGAAAGCTAATTGAACGTGATGTTTCTATTTTCCCATTTTATAAAGATGCGCCCGAAGATCTAATGACGTTTATTGGCCAATTTTATATGAAAAAAGAACATATTAAGCCAGCCGAGATTCTCTTACCTGAAGAAGTGGATGGTGAATTGATCGAGGAGCTCGTAGTGGTGAAAACTCATCATCCTAAAAGGGGAAAGAAAAAAGATTTACTTGACCTAGCTAATCAGAATGCAGTGATCGCGTTAAAAGATAAATTTGCTTTAATCGAACGAGATGAAGAAAGGACGGTTAAGGCTGTTGAACGCTTAGGAGAGGCAATGGGGATTCGAACACCGTATCGAATAGAGGCATTCGATAATTCGAATATCCAAGGAACAGATCCAGTCTCGGCAATGGTCTCTTTTGTAGACGGGAAACCAAGTCGGAAAGATTACCGTAAATATAAAATTAAGTCTGTAGATGGGCCTGATGATTATGGTTCCATGCGCGAAGTGATAAGAAGGAGATACGTACGCTTATTAAAAGAGTCATTGCCTTTACCTGACTTAATTGTAATTGATGGAGGAAAAGGGCAAATTGCTGTTGCGCAAGAGGTAATTATAGATGAACTTGGTTTAGCTATTCCTGTTTGTGGGTTGGCCAAGGACGAAAAGCATCGAACATCCCAATTATTAATGGGAGATCCACCTATTGTAGTTCCACTAAAGCGCGATAGTCATGAGTTTTATTTACTGCAGCGAATCCAAGATGAGGTTCACCGTTTTGCGATTACATTTCATCGTCAAACACGTTCAAAGACTTTTTTCAAATCATCTCTTGATGATATACCAGGTGTGGGGGAAAAACGAAAACGTCAGCTACTAAAATATTTTGGATCGGTTAAAAAAATGAAAGAAGCAACCGTTGAAGATTTAAGAAAACTCTCGATCCCTGAAAAAGTGGCAGAAGCAATTGTAAAGACGTTGAATGAAAAAGAGTGAAACTTGAGGCAACTGAAAAAAGGCAACTGAAAAAGGCATAAGTCGTACCTTTTGAGATTTAAGGAAGGCCATGGTTCCACACGCCGTGTGCTTTTTGAGAAATTCGTTCAAAAAGCTTAAAAGAAAACGGCAGCTCCACACATGGCTTAGAGGCAACTGAAAAAGGCATAAGTCGTACGTTTTTCAGTTGCCTCTTGATTCTTTTTAAATCCTCTGCTACAATAATAAGCAACTGAATATGCCACGCTTCAAATGAAGTGATTGGTAGAGGAGCGAAAACCAATAGTATACTTTCTAAGGGAATGAGGCCCGTTTGAAGGAAGTTGAAAGGGGAATTCGCCGAAGTGCAAGAAAAGACTCATCTTTCTTGTGCTGGACCTATGTTGAATAAGCATAGGGCTGTCACATACTTACACCCAAGGGGTATGTGGAGAACTATCTCACGAGAGAAAAGGGAGCAGTGTGGTACCGGATTGGTATGACAAGCAACAGTGAGGGGTTTTCCTTATTGTTGCTTTTTTGCATTCTCTTGTAACTGTGAGGAATAAGGAGAGGACACGGAAATATGGCAAGAATTGTACAGAAATACGGTGGAACATCAGTAGGGTCGGTTGAAAGGATTCAACATGTCGCAAAGAGGATTGAGCGTGCTGTAAATGAAGGCAATGAGCTCGTTATCGTTGTTTCAGCCATGGGGAAGTCGACTGATCAACTTGTCTCATTGGCATCTCAAATTACGGATTCACCAGATAAAAGGGAAATGGATATGCTTTTAAGCACTGGTGAGCAAGTAACGATTTCTTTATTAACAATGGCTCTTCAAGAGAAAGGAATCGATACTGTTTCTTTGACAGGATGGCAAGCTGGAATAGAAACGGAAGCCAGTCATGGTAACGCTAGAATTCGATCCATTAATAACCAACGCATGGGGTCTGAACTTGCGGAAGGAAAAGTTATTGTTGTTGCTGGTTTTCAGGGCTTAAGCGAACAAGGAGAGATTACAACATTAGGCAGGGGAGGATCTGATACAACGGCAGTTGCACTTGCTGCATCATTAAACGCAGATCGTTGTGACATTTACACAGATGTAACAGGTGTATTTACGACGGATCCACGTTATGTAAAAAAAGCAAGAAAACTACATTCAATTTCTTACGATGAAATGCTTGAAATGGCAAATCTTGGAGCTGGCGTGTTGCATCCTCGTGCTGTTGAGTTTGCCAAAAATTATAATGTCCCATTAATGGTTGCATCAAGTATGGAAGATGCTGAAGGAACAATGATTGAGGAGGAAGTATCAGTGGAACAAAACCTAGTTGTGCGAGGAATTGCTTTTGAGAATGATGTGACCAAGGTAACAGTGAAAGGATTGCCGAACCGACTTGAAACATTATCAAAATTATTTACAACATTATCAGAAAGTGATGTGAATGTTGACATTATAGTTCAAAATCAATATGACGATGAACATGTAAATATTTCTTTTACGATCACACAAAGCTCATTAAAAGAAACGTTAGCTGTGTTACAAAAAGCACAGGATGATCTTCAGTTTACTGATGTGATTTTTGAAGAAGAATTGGCTAAAGTCTCAATTATAGGTTCTGGTATGGTTTCTAATCCTGGTGTTGCGGCAAAAATGTTTGAAGTTATAGCAGACAATGATATTTTTGTTAAAATGGTTAGCACTTCAGAGATAAAAGTATCAGTAGTAGTGCAAGAAGTTGATATGGTTCTTGCTGTTGAAATGTTACATGCTGAATTCCAATTAGCTGAAGAAGCAGAAGTTGTTGCGGGTGTTTCATAAATAAAAATGTGTAATTAAGTAATAAGATAAAAGATGGCATGAGATTATAAATCTCATGCCATCTTTTATCTACATAAGTTGAATAAGGCTCATGTTAGATTATTTCATTTCTTTTACTTCATCGCGTCGATCCAATTCAACCGTTATAATAATCGAGTCCTTTTTTTGTTTGTAAGTTGCTCCGGTAATGCATTGGTGCCACGTTTCTAATTGTTGAGCAAGGAAGCCGGCTTCTAGCTGATAGCAGCGCTCATCTTTTTTATCTATCCAATGCCCTTTTAATTCAAATGTTTGAAGCTTCTTTTTTTCTGAAACTAATGAAAGTGTGCCCCAATTAGCATTTTCAAAAAAAAGATATAACTCCTCAATGGTTAAAATGGGGTGCTTTCGCGCGAGAGATTTTCCGATCCAATAAAGTAATGAGTCATGATCCTTTCCTAATAAGTCTCTTAATACTTCATTACGAATTAAGTCATAACCAAAAAGATTCGTTTTTTCATCCATATGGACAATGCACCTCTCTCTTTTACTCACAAAGCTAATGTTACCTAAATCTTTATAGTACTTGCTATCTTTTTTCGGGACATCTTTGATCATATACGATGTCGAAACGCTATACAAGAAAATTCTTAGTTAACTTTACATTGAAAACTGAAGGTATCAATACTAACGTAGCCTAAACGTTGTTCTCACAAGTAAACTATAGAATGCTTCCTAGCAATGACTATTTTTAAGTGGTATACTTAACCCCGAATAATCTGGAGGTTAATTTTATGAAATCAGGATTAACACAATTTCTCTCTCCATTTAGAGTTATCATAATTTCATATATCGTAGCAATGTTCCTTTTTAGCATTTTATTATATTTGCCAATTTCTCATCAGCCTGAAGTGAATCTTACGTATTCAGAAGCGTTATTTACTTCCGTTAGTGCTGTTAGTGTCACCGGATTAACAGTTGTCAATGTATCCGAAACATATAGTGGTGTTGGCATTATTTTTCTGGCATTAGCAATCCAGCTAGGTGGGATTGGAATCATGACGATGGGAACGTTTGTCTGGATGCTTTTTGGAAGAAGAATTAATTTTTCACAACGAATGCTGATAATGGTCGACCAAAATCAAATTAATTTTTCAGGTTTGGTTAATTTAATGAGGGGTATCTTATTTGTTGCCTTAATTATTGAATTAATTGGTGCCCTCATTTTAGGTACATATTTCATTCGATATTTTGATACTGTAGGGGAGGCTTACTATCAAGGGGCATTTGCTTCACTAAGTGCATTTACGAATGCTGGCTTTGATGTTACAGGAGAGTCGCTTATTCCGTTTGCAAATGATTATTACGTCCAATTTGTCGTGATTTTACTAATCTTTGCAGGTGCAATCGGTTTTCCAGTTCTGTTGGAGCTACGGGAGTATTTTTCTAGGAAAAACAATAATTTTAAATTTAGTCTTTTTACAAAAATAACCGTAACTACATATTTTGCAGTCTTTTTCATCGGGATCGTTGGTATTTGGGCTTTGGAGACAGGCAACTATTATGTTGGCTTAGAATGGCATCAACAGTTGTTTTATTCGGTCTTTAACTCTGCTACAGCTCGAAGTGGGGGCCTTGCTATTATGGACGTATCTGACCTAAATATTGGCACGTTACTTTTTATTTCGGGTCTTATGATTATTGGAGCCAGCCCATCTAGTGTTGGAGGGGGGATTCGAACAACAACGGTTGCCGTTATGTTCTTGACAATTCGAAGTTTCGCATTAGGGAAAGATGATGTGAAAGTTTTTGGTCGTGAAATTCATCCGGAAGATCGTCAAAAAGCTTCAATCGTATTATCTGTCTTTCTTGTCATGTTATTTGTGGCTATAACATTGATTGCCTCTTTTGAAGCAAAAAATCAAATTAGTTTAATGGCCATTATTTTTGAAACAGCCTCGGCGTTTGGTACATGTGGTTTATCAATGGGGATTACACCAGATCTATCATTACCAAGTCAATTTGTCCTGATGGTTTTAATGTTTATTGGACGAGTAGGCTTAATTGCGTTCTTGTTCTCAATTAGAAAACGAGAAACCAAATCACATTTCAAATATCCAACTGAGAGAATCATAATCGGGTAAAATTACTAGAAATTTCGACAAAAAAGGTATTTTCGTTGAAAAGCCCATCGTTATGGGCTTTTTTCTCTATTTAATACCAAAAAGAAGTGAATACGTTTTCTTGACGAGGATATCTGTTGGGAGTACAATGAATTTGTCAGATTTTTTTCACAGAAACTTAATAAAAGTTTCATAATATTGTTGCTTTCAATCTCGTTTTCTTTGGTTGTCTGTAACAGTATAATAGAGTACATAGAAAAAAATCATAGCTTTAAACCATGCAGAAACAAAATCATTAGTGGGGGGAAAAAGGTATGGCTGGTAATCGGGAGTTTTTTAATCGAAAGTTACATTCATTACTTGGCGTCATTCCAGTTGGACTATTTCTAGTTCAGCACTTTGTCATCAATCATTTTGCTACACGAGGAGCGAGTGCTTTTAACCAAGCTGCTCATTTTATGGAAAATTTGCCTTTCCGTTATGCTCTTGAAATCTTTTTAATTTTTATTCCGTTGCTTTATCATGCAATTTATGGTCTATACATTGCATTCCAGGCAAAGAACAACACAGCAAGATATGGTTTCTTCCGTAACTGGATGTTTAAGATTCAACGTTGGACAGGGGTATTCCTTGTAATCTGGATTACATGGCATGTTTGGGAGACAAGAGTTCAAGCTGCATTTGGTGCAGATGTGAACTTTGATATGATGGCCAATATTTTTAGTAATCCATTTATGATCGCATTTTATATTGTTGGGGTAATCGCAGCTACATTCCACTTTGCGAATGGTTTATGGTCATTTGCAGTTTCATGGGGGATTACAGTTACACCACGCTCACAACAAATTGCAACATATGTAACGATCGGGATTTTCTTTGCACTAACATTCGTTGGAATCAGAGCGATTCTAGCATTTATTAATCCAGACTTAGCAAACATTTAAGGAGTGGGTCAATTATGAGTAAAGGTAGAATTATTGTTGTCGGAGGTGGACTAGCTGGTCTGATGGCAACAATCAAGGCAGCAGAAAAAGGGGTTCCGGTTGACCTCTTCTCTTTAGTTCCAGTTAAGCGTTCACACTCTGTTTGTGCACAAGGTGGAATAAATGGAGCAGTAAATACAAAAGGGGAAGGGGACTCTCCATGGGAACACTTTGATGATACTGTGTATGGAGGGGACTTTTTAGCGAACCAACCTCCAGTTAAAGCAATGACAGAAGCAGCACCTGGAATTATCCACTTAATGGACCGTATGGGCGTTATGTTTAACCGTACTCCTGAGGGTTTACTTGATTTCCGTCGTTTTGGTGGAACGCAACATCACCGTACAGCTTTTGCTGGTGCAACAACTGGTCAGCAATTACTTTATGCATTAGATGAGCAAGTTCGTCGTCATGAAGTAAGTGGACTTGTAACGAAGTATGAAGGTTGGGAATTTACTTCTGCAGTTATTGATGATGATGGTGTTTGTCGTGGGATTACAGCTCAAGATTTAAAATCATCTGAAATTCGCAGCTTCCAAGCTGATGCTGTTATTATGGCTACGGGTGGACCTGGAATTATCTTTGGTAAATCTACTAACTCTGTTATCAATACTGGTTACGCTGCTGCGAAATTATATGAGCAAGGTGTTTATTATGCCAACGGTGAGTTCATTCAAATTCACCCAACAGCGATTCCTGGCGATGACAAACTTCGTCTAATGAGTGAATCTGCACGTGGAGAAGGTGGACGTGTTTGGACGTATAAGGATGGTAAGCCATGGTACTTCTTAGAAGAAAAATATCCAGCTTATGGTAACCTTGTGCCGCGTGATATTGCTACACGTGAAATCTTTGATGTCTGCGTTGTGCAAAAGCTTGGAATTAACGGTGAGAACATGGTTTATCTTGACCTTTCTCATAAAGATCCAAAAGAATTAGACATTAAACTTGGAGGAATCATTGAAATCTATGAAAAATTCATGGGTGATGACCCTCGTAAAGTACCGATGAAGATCTTCCCTGCTGTGCACTATTCAATGGGTGGTATGTGGGTTGATTACGATCAAATGACGAACATTCCTGGATTATTTGCTGCTGGAGAATGTGATTATTCTCAACATGGTGGAAATAGATTAGGAGCTAACTCTCTTCTTTCTGCTATATACGGTGGGATGGTTGCAGGACCTAAAGCGGTAGAATACATGAACGGATTAGAAAAAACTGCTGATGCAATGCCTTCATCTTTATATGAGAATGAAGTGAAGAAAGAGCAACAAGCATATGATGATATTATGAAGATGGATGGAACAGAGAATGCATATGTCCTTCATAAAGAGCTTGGTGAGTGGATGACAGACAATGTAACAGTGGTTCGTTACAACGACAAACTGTTGAAAACAGACGAGAAAATTCAAGAATTAATGGAGCGTTACGAAAATATTAATATCAACGATACGGCAAAATGGAGTAACCAAGGTGCTTCATTTACGCGTCAGTTAAAAGGTATGTTAAATCTAGCGCGAGTTATTACCCTTGGTGCATACAACCGTAATGAAAGTCGTGGAGCGCATTATAAGCCTGAGTTCCCAGAACGTAACGATGAGGAATTCTTAAAGACTACGAAGGCGAAGTACAACGCTTCGAAAAATGGTCCTGACTTTTCATGGGAAGAGGTTGATACGTCGCTTATTAAGCCACGTAAACGTGACTACTCACAAAAAAAACAAGGAGCTGCTAAATCATGAGTGAAAAAACAATTAAATTCAAAGTAACACGTCAAGATGATCCAAACAGTGCTCCTTATGTGGAGGATTTTGAGGTACCATATCGTCAAAATATGAATGTAATCTCAGCTTTAATGGAATTCCGTCGTAACCCTGTAACGTCAAGTGGTAAAACTACTACACCAATTGCTTGGGATATGAACTGTCTTGAGGAAGTTTGTGGTGCATGTTCAATGGTTATTAATGGGAAACCCCGTCAATCATGTACGGCATTAGTTGACCAATTGGAGCAACCGATTCGCCTTGAGCCGATGAAGACGTTCCCAGTTGTGCGTGACCTTATGGTTGACCGTAGTAGAATGTTTGATTCACTTAAGAAAGTTAAAGCATGGATTCCAATCGATGGAACATATGACCTTGGACCTGGGCCTCGTATGGCTGAGACAAAGCGCCAGTGGGCATATGAGCTTTCAAAATGTATGACATGTGGTGTTTGCTTAGAGTCTTGTCCAAATGTTAATAGTAATTCTGAATTTATTGGACCAGCTCCTCTTTCACAAGTTCGTTTATTTAATGCTCATCCAACTGGAGAGATGAATAAAGAAGAACGTTTAGAAACAATTATGGGTGAAGGTGGGCTTGCAAATTGTGGTAACTCACAAAACTGCGTGCAGTCATGTCCAAAAGGAATTCCACTTACAACATCGATTGCTGCTTTAAACCGTGCGACTACATTACAATCCTTCAAAAACTTTTTTGGAGCATAATAATGAAAAAAGGCCTGATCGCTTACGATTGGGCCTTTTTTAAAATCGAAAAAAGGAAGTGAGGAATTGAGAGTCCCATCATATATTGAAGATATTGATAAATGGAAAGAAGCGTTTCAGTTTTTTACTTCTATGAATGTTAGGTTTTCAGAGACAGATTCTTTTGGTCATATGAATAATACAAATGCATTTGTCTATTTTGAAGATGCGAGGTTAGCGTTTTTTAAGAATATCGGTATGTTACAAAAATGGCAAAGCAAGTCAACGAAAGTAATTATTGTTGTTGCTGATCTACAATGTGATTATTTAAGGCAAATACAATATGATGAAAAGCTATTAGTTGGTGTGAAAGTACATGATGTCGGTAAATCATCAGTTGAACTTCATTATGTAGCAATGTTGGAAAATGGCGATATTTGTCTTACAGGGAGAGGGACAATGGTTCAAGTTAGCGTGGAAACAGGAAGAGGGTTTGCTTGGGACAGTGAAGAGATAGAACTCTTGAATAAATAAGCGATTTGAAGGGATGAGGGACATTTAAGGGTATCCTTTTTGTCCCTCATCATTTAAAATATTAGACGACTAAAACTCAGGTGAGCACGAATAGTGGATGAGCTTTGAATTTTAGCGTACCTATATTTCAAGTTCTCCTAGTCGTACCAATTCGATAACTGCTTGAGAGCGCCCCTTAACTCCCAGCTTTTGCATCGTATTAGAAATGTGATTTCTTACGGTTTTCTCACTTATGAAAAGTTCTTGTGCGATTTCTCTTGTTGTTTTGTCTTGAACTAACAATTCGAAAACTTCACGTTCCCTCTTCGTAAGTAAGGGTTTAGGTCCAAATTCTGCTCCTTTCAATGAGTTCACTCCTTCTTGCTCGGGCTGAGAGCGAATAGTGGGGACTCATTCCCACTTATTTGAAGGGTTTTAGTCTCGATAGTATATGTGACACACAGGATCTACGTGTTTTTTTTCTGAGATTTATTCTGCTTTTAAAAAAAATAATCAATTTTTACAGTTATTTTTTAAAGGTATGTCGAAGAAGTGAAATTGTTGATAAGAACAATTTGCTTATGCTATACTAATTTTGATTTCAAGGTGATAGCCTTATACTAATACTATAATGTACTGTAAATTAAATAAAATAAAAGGTACTATTTACGTGTTACTGACTCGATCAGGCATGAGTATAGAAGAGTAAATGGGATACAAAAAGGGTATACTTCTAGTGTAACCTATTTGACGTCTGCTTTTTGCTTCTGTGCTTATGTCTTTTTTAGTATTCTTTTTTGTTATCATTGTTTAAATGTGCAATTGTAGAAGACAATAAGGTTTATCAGTAAGAAAAAGATTTATTCTTTTTTCTAAATTATTATTTACTATTAATGAAAAGAAAGAGGTCGATTAAGATGGCGGAAAAAACATTTAAAATTACAGCAGATACGGGAATTCATGCACGTCCAGCAACACAATTAGTTAATAAGGCAGGGCAATTCACTTCAGATATTTCACTTGAGCATAAAGGGAAAACAGTAAACCTGAAATCAATAATGGGTGTAATGTCATTAGGTGTAGGAAAAGGGGCTGAGATCACCGTAAAGGCTGAAGGTTCTGATGCTGATGAGGCTCTTCAAGCGATTGAAGACCTAATTAAGGAAGGGCTAGGGGAATAATGCAGAAATTAACTGGTATCGCTGCTTCAGCTGGTGTGGCGATTGCGAAGGCTTTTGTTCATGAGGAGCCTGATATGACAATTGAACTAAACGTGATTGAGGATTCGACCAATGAAGTAAAACGTTTTGATGAAGCGCTCTCGAAGTCGAAAGAAGAGTTAGCGGTAATCAAGGATAAAACAGAAAAAGAACTCGGACCAGATAAAGCTGAAATTTTCGCAGCTCATTTATTAGTACTTAGTGATCCGGAATTAGTTGATGCTGTTAAAGCCAAGATCACGGATGAGAAACAAAATGCTGAATATGCAATGAATGAAGTTTCTACGATGTTCATCACAATGTTTGAAAACATGGATAATGAGTATATGAAGGAACGTGCAGCTGATATTCGTGATGTCTCTAAACGTGTTTTAGGACATTTACTCGGAATTGAGCTACAATCTTTGGCAACGATTTCTGAGGAGACAGTGATCATTGCTGAGGATTTAACCCCTTCTGATACAGCACAGTTGAATCCTGATTTTATTAAAGGTTTTGCAACTGATATTGGTGGTCGCACTTCACATTCAGCCATTATGTCTAGGTCTTTAGAAATTCCTGCTGTAGTGGGTGCTAAACAAGTAACTGCTCAAATACAGACGGGGATGACGATTATAGTTGATGGATTAGAGGGAGTTGTCATCATTGAGCCAACTGTAGATGAAATTGCAGCATATAAAAAGAAACGTGATGACTATGCGAAACAGAAAGCAGAATGGGCAAAGCTTGTAGGTGAACAAACACGAACCAAAGACGGCAGCCATGTTGAACTTGCAGCTAATATCGGAACACCTAAAGATTTGGAAGGTGTTATGAACAATGGAGCTGAGGGTATTGGCCTTTACCGTACAGAATTTCTTTATATGGGACGAACAGAACTTCCATCTGAAGAAGAACAATATGAGGCATATAAAGAAGTGCTCGAACGTATGGAAGGCAAACCAGTTGTGATTCGTACGTTGGATATCGGTGGAGATAAAGAGTTACCTTACTTAGATTTACCAAAAGAAATGAATCCATTTTTAGGTTATAGAGCAATACGTTTATGTCTAGAAGAACAACAGATCTTCCGTACTCAATTACGTGCTCTCTTACGTGCAAGTGCGTTTGGTAATTTAAAAGTCATGTTTCCAATGATTGCAACTCTTGAAGAATTTCGTCAAGCAAAAGCTATGCTATTTGAAGAAAAGGACAAATTACAGGCAGATGGAGTCAAAATATCAGATTCGATTGAAATTGGCATAATGGTCGAAATTCCATCCACAGCAGTAGCAGCTGATTTATTTGCTAAGGAAGTAGATTTTTTCAGTATTGGTACGAATGATTTAATTCAGTACACCATGGCAGCCGATCGTATGAATGAACAAGTTTCTTATCTATATCAGCCATACCATCCTGCTATTTTACGACTAGTAAAAATGGTAATAGATGCTGCTCATAAAGAAGGGAAGTGGGCAGGAATGTGTGGAGAGATGGCAGGAGATGAAATAGCAATTCCACTGCTTCTTGGCCTTGGTCTCGATGAGTTTAGCATGAGTGCTACATCAATTTTGCCTGCTCGTAATCAAATGCTTTCTCTATCAAAAGAGGAACTAGCTGGGTTTGTTACTGAAATGCTTTCCCTAAGCACTGCAGACGAAGTAGAAAAACGTGTAAGAGAAACTTATATGAAATAAAAACAAAAGGGGTTGACTTCCGGTCAGCCTCTTTTGTTTGGATAAAGTATTTCTCTTGTATTACTAGTTTATAATAAATAATTAACTTGCTTTTCATAGAAAAACAAGAGAAAATTGAAGGTGGAAATAAGTTTAGGAGGTGCGTAATAGTGGATCATCGCCAGATTGAAGAAATAGAACGTTCATTACGAAGGGTTTCAGAAATGGTTAAACAAAAGGGGCGAGAAATCCTAACGCAATTTCCCATTACTCCACCACAATTTATAGCATTACAATGGTTAAATGAATATGGTGATATGACTATAGGTGAACTATCGACCAAAATGTATCTTGCATGTAGCACGACAACAGATTTAGTGGATAGAATGGAAAAAAATGACTTAGTTGAACGAGTGAAAGATAAAAATGACAGACGTGTAGTACGAATTCATTTGTTAAATAAAGGCCGAACCATTATTGAAGAGGTCATTAAAAAACGTCAAGACTATCTAGAGAATATCTTAACCGATTTTTCTCAAGAAGAAGTTGATACTCTTGAAAAGAGTTTACATGTTCTGCATGAAAAAATAAAAGCAACTCGTACGAACTAGTAGAGATTAATTGAACATGAATGAGGGGTAATCGTTGGATAGACCGATTGGAGTTATTGATTCGGGCTTAGGTGGCCTTACAGTTGCAAAAGAAATTATCAGGCAGTTACCGAAAGAGGAAATAGTTTATATAGGTGACTCAGCACGGTGCCCTTATGGCCCTAGATCAGAAGAGGAAGTTAGGAAATTCACATGGGAGATGATAGATCACTTATTATCAGTGAACATGAAAATGCTAGTAGTTGCTTGTAATACTGCTACTGCAGTTGTCCTTGAAGAAGTAAAAGATGAACTCGACATTCCTGTTGTGGGTGTCATTCATCCTGGAGCCATAAGTGCCTTAAAAGTAACAAAAAGAGACCATGTTGCTATTATAGGTACAATGGGGACGATAAGAAGCAAAGCCTATGAGAAAGCGCTAATGGCAATTAATAGTGAAGTGAAGGTTGAAAGTCTTGCATGCCCTCCATTTGTACCGTTAGTGGAACGGGGAATATTTGATGGACCAGAGGCTGAACAAGTCGTAGATGAGACATTGATGCCATTAGATCATTTACATTTTGATACACTTATTCTCGGATGCACTCATTATCCTTTGCTTAAAGAAGTAATAGGGAAACGTCTTGGTGAGGGTATTCATTTAATATCTTCGGGGGATGAAACGGCTCGCGAAGTAAGTAGTTTACTTTATCATAAAAATTTGCTTTATACGAAAGATAGAAAACCGGTTCATCGATTTTTTACAACAGGAGATGCTTCAAGTTTTAAAATTCTGGCTGATAAATGGTTGGAAATGAATGTGGAACATGTAGCTACACTCCAGTTAGCTACAAACTAGTATGAAATGAGGGCCGTTAGGAGACTAAATTCTCTTAACGGTTCTTTTGCGTTTTTTTCTTTTTTTAAAAAAATTACGAGGAAAATAAGACAAAGGTGGTCTATTATTCTTGAAGGCTCGTATACATGTAGTACAAACTATCTTAGGAGGGAAAACAATGCGCAAAGTTTTACGAAAAGGGGTTCCCATTCTTGCTTTTACTACACTTTTAACAATGACAGCTTGTTCATTTGGTTCGAACGAAGCGACAAATGAGATGGATACACCACCTATGAATTACGTAGATGAAAATGAATCTCTTGGATTAGAAGAGGAATCCGGAGAGGAAGTAGACGAGGAAGAAGGTAAGGATGAAGAAGTGGAGAATGGGGAAGAGGCAGTTGAAGATTATGTTCAGCGTGAATTATACTTAATTGATTCAAACGGTTTGGTTGTCCCCCAAACATTAGATCTTCCTAGAACAGAAAGTGTTTTAAGACAGTCTTTAGAATATTTAGTTGATGGTGGTCCTGTAACGAATATGCTCCCAAATGGTTTTAGGGCTGTAATTCCTTCAGGAACAGAAGTTGATGTTAAGCTTGAGAATGGGATGGCGATAGCGGACTTTTCAAAAGAATTCAAAGAGTATGACCCGAGTCAAGAAAAACAAATTTTAGAATCTATTACGTGGACATTAACTCAATTTGAAAACGTTGATAGTGTTCAAATCAACATAAATGGTTATAAACAAGATACGATGCCTGTAGATGGAACACCGATTGGTGAAGGAGTTAGCCGTGAAAACGGTATTAACTTAGAGACGGGTACAGTAACTGATGTTGTGAACAGTAAGGCTGTGACTCTTTACTTCCTAGCACAAAATGGAGAAGAAACATATTATGTTCCGGTGACTCGCCGTGTTGCGATAGGGGAGGAATTAACAACAGCTGCAGTGCAAGAGTTGTTAAGAGGACCATCACCTGAATCTCAGCTTCTAACAGATTTTCGTAATGAAGTAGAACTAATTGAAGAGCCGATGTATGAAAATGGAATGGTAACAGTTAATTTTAATGAATCATTACTTTCTCAAAATCAGTCTACAGCAGTATCTGCAGAGGCACTAGATATGTTAGTGCTGACATTGACTGAACAGGAAGGTATTGAAAAAGTAGCGGTTAAAGTGAACGGTGAGGCGGATGTCCTGACAGAATCTGGCGAAGTTGCAGAGGCTGTTTCAAGACCAACTCTTGTTAATACAGGTAGTTATTAGTTTGAGAATTGGACTATACCGATAAAATTCAGTTATAATTAGATGTAGTGAAAAGGAGGAGCTTTGTGCTACCTCCTTTTCTGTGGAAAAGAATACTTACATAACCTTACATAAACTCAAGAAACTAAGTGAGTATCATAATCAAGGAGGCATTTTATATGAGAGTAGATGGACGTACGGCAGATCAAATAAGAAACGTAACGATTGAAACGGATTATGTAAAACATCCAGAAGGATCTGTCCTTATTTCAATGGGAGATACCAAAGTGATATGCAATGCAACCGTAGAAGAGCGTGTGCCACCGTTTTTAAGGGGGCAAGGCAAAGGGTGGATTGCTGCAGAGTATGCTATGTTACCTAGAGCAACTGAAACGAGAAATATCCGGGAGTCTTCAAAAGGGAAAGTTTCAGGAAGAACGATGGAAATTCAAAGGTTAATTGGACGTTCTCTACGTTCAGTTATTGATCTTGAAAAAATTGGAGAGCGTACAATATGGATTGATTGTGATGTGATACAAGCAGATGGGGGAACAAGAACGGCCTCCATTACCGGAGCGTTTGTAGCATTAGCACTCGCGATGGAAAAAGTGATGATAAAAGGTAAGGTCAAAGAGTGGCCTATTCGAGATTATCTAGCAGCTATTTCTGTTGGAATTGATACAAAAAAAGGTGAGCTACTTGATTTGTGTTATGTAGAAGACGCAGCTGCCGAAGTTGATATGAACGTAGTAATGACAGGAGAACATCAATTTGTTGAATTGCAAGGAACAGGTGAGGAAGCGACATTTTCCCGTGATCAATTGAATAAGCTCCTTGATTTGGCGGAAATAGGAATTGACAGCCTTGTTGTAAAACAGAAGGAAGCGTTAGGAGAAATTGTTAAACGAATGAGTGAGAAAAAGGCTTAAAGGAGAAAACAATGAAGGAAATTGTCATTGCGACACAGAATAAAGGGAAGGTAGCAGAGTTCAAACAATTATTAGGTAATAAAGGATGGAATGTTCGCTCATTACTTGATTTTCCTAATATCCCTGAAATCGTTGAAGATGGTAAAACATTTTCGGAAAATGCAGCGAAAAAAGCAGAAACTTTAGCGAAATATTTAAATTATATGGTCATTGCCGATGATTCAGGATTAGTAGTTGATGCATTGGATGGACGTCCCGGTGTCTTTTCTGCCCGATATGCAGGACTAATGAAAAGTGATGCAGCTAATATGGATAAAGTACTATCAGAGTTACTTGATGTACCAAATGAAGACAGGGGCGCTCGCTTTGTTTGTGTGATGGCAATCGCTAGGCCGAATGAAACTACGCTATTCTATGAGGGAACTTGCGAAGGTTCGATTGCGATGGAAGCACGTGGTACAAATGGATTTGGTTATGACCCTATTTTTTTAATACCAGAGCTTGGAAAGACGATGGCACAATTGACTGCTGAAGAAAAAAATAACCGTAGTCATCGAGCGAATGCCATTGCGAAAATGCTAGAGGATAAAGGACGATGGAGCTCGTAGGAGGGAAATCTAATGAGGGCTTTTATCATAAGTGATAGTCACGGTTGGAAAGGTGAATTAAAGAAAGTCGTTGATAGGCATAAGGGTGAAGTTGATATCATGATCCATTGTGGCGATTCTGAATTGAAAGCCGAAGATGCATCTCTCAGTGAATTGAAGGTTGTTAAAGGGAATTGTGACTTTGGTGATGATTTTCCTGAAGAACGTACTGAAAATGTGGATGATATCGTCATTTATGTGACTCACGGGCATCATTACAATGTGAAAATGACATATGTTCCATTAAGCTATCGTGCTGAGGAAGTTGGGGCTCAACTTGTTTGTTTTGGACATTCACACATTGCAACAGCTTTTATGGAGAATAACATCGTTTATATAAATCCAGGAAGTGTGAGACTTCCACGCAATCGTGTGGAAAAAACATATTGTATATGTGAATATAGCCAAAAGAAAATAACTGTTACATATTATGATGTTCATGGCAAAATTGTATCTGATATGGTATTTCACTTTGAAAAAAAATAGTACTTTTCTCTCCTTGCTAAGAATTCCTTAGCAAGGAGAGAAAAATCTTTTGAAACTGTTGACATTTGGTTATGGATGTTTTATAGTAATAAATGTCGTCACAAGTTATTGTTTTTTTAACATAGAAATTTGAATGAAACAACATATTATGCGGGTGTAGTTTAGTGGTAAAACCTCAGCCTTCCAAGCTGATGTCGTGAGTTCGATTCTCATCACCCGCTTTTGTCCCAGTAGCTCAGCAGGATAGAGCAACGGCCTTCTAAGCCGTCGGTCGGGAGTTCGAATCTCTCCTGGGACGCCATTATTTTTATACATAACAACGTCTCCACCTACGATGAGGTGGAGACGTTTTTGGTTTGTGTCGGTGCTTGCTGAAACACTTTATTTACGAAGAGTTCGTAATTTTGTAATAATTTTTCCGGTTCATAAAACATTACAGACCAGCCGTGTTTTTTTAATTGACGCACAATCTTCTTCTCATTTAATGTTGGCCTTTGCTCAATTAAAGCTAACCTATAAGGAACAAGAGCTAAATTGCACCGAACATTTTCGACCCAGTAGTGAGGAGTAGGATAATACATATTTGCTCGCAATTGCTGATAAAGAAGTTTCTCTCCTTCCGTACTACAAATCTGCGCCAATTCTTCAACTAAGACTAGAGAGGCACGTTTTCTTTTTCTGAATTTTACATAAGGAAATTTTCTTGTGAGCTGCATGTAGTTTTTGTATTTTTTTAACATTTATTATCACCCAATAAATAGGATGTCCGAACCGACTAGGAATATGCTCAATATAGGAATTAATGGAATTATATTTTTAGCGAATTAGTATTGACAGCGGTGTAAGCGTATACAATTTCAACAACAAATCGAAATTGTCAAATTATTTTAAAAAAGTGGTTGACCATATTGCTGAATGAGCGTATGATAAATCTCAAATAACAATATATTAAAAAACAAATGTCCGCTCTAGAGAGATAAAATCATCTGCGATTTTAGCTTGAAATCGTATATGATACATGAGGAGAGTTAAAACGTCATGAGTGAACAATGGATATACTTAAATGGAGAATTCGTAGAGAAACACGAAGCGAAAATTTCAGTTTATGACCATGGATTTTTATATGGTGATGGCGTCTTTGAAGGGATACGTGTCTATGAGGGAAATGTCTTCAGACTAAAGGAGCACTTAGATAGGCTTTATAATTCTGCAAAGTCTATTATGCTTTCGATCCCACATTCAAAAGAAGAGATGAAAGAGCTAGTTGTAGCAACCTTAAAGAAAAATAAATTAAGTAATGCATATATACGTCTTGTCGTCTCGAGAGGGGTAGGAAATCTTGGACTTGACCCTTCATCATGTGCAGCGCCTCAAGTGATTATTATCGCAGAAGAATTAGCGATATTTCCAAAAGAACTATATGAAACTGGTTTGGACATTGTCACAGTAGCTACTAGAAGGAACCGACCAGATGTACTTAGTCCTAAGGTGAAGTCACTGAATTATTTGAACAATATACTTGTTAAAATTGAGGCTAGTTTAGCAGGCGTAAGTGAAGCGCTAATGCTTAACGATCAAGGTTATGTAGCAGAGGGTTCAGCTGATAATGTATTTATTGTAAAGGATAAAGTATTGTTCACTCCACCAGGTTATGTTGGTGCTCTTGAAGGGATAACGAGAAATGCTCTGATAGAATTTGCGAAAGACCTTGGATATACGGTTAAAGAAGAGCCGTTTACTAGACATGATGTTTACGTTGCGGATGAAGTATTCTTAACTGGTACGGCTGCAGAAGTTATAGCAGTTGTAAAAGTTGATGGTCGCCTCATCGGTGAGGGGAAACCCGGAAAAGAAACGAAAACATTACTAGAAGCATTTAGAGAAAGAGTAGTAGTAGAAGGGGAAAAGGTTTATACAGAAAGCTTTTAAAGCCTTTATAGATAGAAGAGACAGCTGAGATGAGTAAAAAGCATTTGTAGAATAGGGAGCGGGTAGTATGAGGAGTAACATGATAAAAAAGGGGATCGATCGAGCTCCCCACCGAAGTTTACTTCGAGCAGCAGGGGTAAAAGAAGATGAAATGGATAAACCATTCATTGGTGTTTGTAATTCGTACATCGATATCATTCCTGGTCATATGCATTTAAATAAGTTTGCTGAAGTAGCTAAGCAAGCAATTCGTGAAGCTGGAGGCATTCCATTTGAATTCAACACTATTGGTGTAGATGATGGGATCGCAATGGGGCACATCGGAATGAGATATTCACTTCCTAGCCGAGAAATTATTTGTGACGCTGCAGAAACTGTTATTAATGCACATTGGTTTGATGGGGTTTTTTATATTCCAAACTGCGACAAAATCACTCCAGGAATGTTGATGGCATCAGTTAGAACAAATGTCCCTTCTGTTTTTGTTTCAGGTGGTCCAATGGAAGCAGGGAAAACAAAAGATGGACAAAACTTATCTTTAACATCTGTATTTGAAGGTGTAGGAGCATTTACATCAGGTAATATGACCAGAGAAGAATTGCTTGAAATTGAACAAACTGCTTGTCCTACTTGTGGTTCATGTTCAGGAATGTTTACGGCTAACTCAATGAACTCATTAATGGAAATGCTAGGAGTGGCTTTACCTGGAAATGGGACACTAGTTGCTACATCGGATGATCGTCACCAACTAATTAAAGATGCTGCAAAACATCTTATGAATCTAATTGAAAAAGATATTAAACCACGAGATATTATCACTAAAGAAACGATAGATGATGCATTTGCACTAGATATGGCAATGGGTGGGTCAACTAACACAGTACTTCACACTTTAGCGATTGCAAATGAAGCTGAAATTGAATATGACTTAAATCGAATTAATAAAGTAGCTGAGCGAGTACCATACCTATCAAAAATAATGCCGGCATCTGACTACTCGATGGATGATGTCCATCAAGCAGGTGGTGTAAGTGCAATTATAAAAGAATTATGTAATATCGAGGGTGCAATTCACCCAGATCGAATTACGATTACTGGAAAAAGTTTGTATGAAAATGTAAAAGATGCAGAAATTACTAACGATGATGTTATTAGAAGAAAAGATAATCCTTATAGTCCAGTAGGTGGATTATCAGTGTTATATGGTAACATTGCACCAGATGGTTCCGTTATTAAAGTAGGGGCTGTCGATCCATCGATTAAAGTATTTGACGGAGAAGCAATTGTTTTTGATTCTCAAGAAGAAGCTCAAAAGGCAATTGATGAAGGGCAAGTCCGTGAAGGCCATGTTGTAGTTATCCGTTATGAAGGACCTAAGGGTGGACCAGGAATGCCTGAAATGTTAGCTCCAACATCTGCAATTGCAGGAAGAGGGTTATCAACAAAAGTTGCATTAATTACAGACGGGCGTTTCTCAGGTGCATCTAGAGGGATTTCAATAGGACATATTTCACCAGAAGCTGCAGATGGAGGTCCGATTGCGTTTGTTGAAAATGGTGATCGGATTCGAATTGACTTAACAAATAGAACGATCGAATGGCTAGTTTCTGATGAAGAGCATGCTAAGCGTAAAGAGGGATGGGTTGAACCTGAACCTAAAGTGAAAAAAGGGTACTTAGCAAGATATTCAAAACTTGTAACGTCTGCTAATACAGGTGGAGTAATGAAAATTTAATAATACAAAGCGAAGAAGAGGAAAAGTACTCAATGATGTAACTTCAACAGAGAGCCGTGGTGCTGAGATGCGGTGTTGTTACCATTGACGAAGCTCGCCTCTGAGTATCAGCCTGAACGAATATCTATTAGGGTTGGTCGAGTGTACCAAACACTCGTTATCAAAACAATTAAGATTGAACATATGTTTTTTGTTCAATGAATAAGGGTGGTACCGTGGAAAGAAAATCTTTTCGCCCCTTTAGCCGCAGCTGTGGCTTCTATGGGGTGGAGAGATTTTTTTATTGTTAAATTGCAGAATGTTCACTGTTTTTCAATGGGATAGTTAACGAGAGACTATGTAAGGAGGCATTAAGAGATGAGTACAAAGGTAAAAAAACAAGAGCAACAACAAGCTAGTGAAACACCCAAACAAATGTCAGGTTCAAGTATGTTAATGGAGGCCTTAGCCAAAGAGGGTGTTGACGTTATTTTTGGCTATCCCGGTGGTGCTATCCTACCAACATATGACGAAATTTATAAAACGGGTATCCATCATGTTCTAGCAAGACATGAACAAGGAGCTATACATGCTGCAGAAGGGTATGCAAGAGTATCTGGTAAACCTGGTGTCTGTGTTGTAACATCAGGTCCAGGAGCAACAAATGTTGTAACAGGTATTGCAGATGCGATGATAGATTCGTTGCCATTAGTGGTCATTACAGGTCAAGTAGCAACGTCTTTAATCGGAACGGATGCATTCCAAGAAGCTGATATGATTGGGATAACAATGCCTATCACAAAGCATAATTACCAAGTTCGTTCTGTTGAAGAATTTCCAAGAATCATCAAGGAAGCTTTCCATATTGCTACAACAGGAAGACCTGGTCCAGTTCTAATCGATTTACCAAAAGATATTTCACTTACAACTGGAACATTTGATTATGATAAAGAAGTTAATATCCCAGGATATCAACCAACTATCATTCCAAATCGTTTGCAAATCCGCAAAGTAGTTGAGGCCGTTGAAGAGGCTAAGCGTCCAGTTATATTAGCAGGTGCTGGAGTTTTACATGGGAAAGCTGCAGATGAATTGCTAGAATATGTTGAAAAAACGAAAGTTCCTGTTGTTAATACATTACTTGGCCTAGGAAGTTTTCCAGGAGACCACGATTTATTTCTAGGTATGGGTGGAATGCATGGGACATACACAGCTAACATGGCAATTTACGAATCTGATTTGTTGATAAGTATTGGTGCCAGATTTGATGATCGCCTTACAGGAAGTCTTGCTCATTTTGCTCCTAATGCTCGAGTCGTTCATATTGATATTGATCCGGCTGAGATTGGAAAAAATGTTAAAACAGATATCCCAGTAGTTGGTGATGCAAAGCATGCATTGAAAATGGTTTTAGAAGAAACAGAAGTTCCTGGTAATACTACTGAATGGTGTAATAAGCAAATGGAAAGAAAGCAAGAATTTCCACTATGGTATCAGGAAGATGGCGATGTTATTAAGCCACAAAAACTGATTGAATTGATCCATGAAGTAACAAAAGGCGATGCAATTGTAACGACAGATGTTGGCCAGCATCAAATGTGGTCAGCTCAGTTCTATCGCTTTACAAAACCAAATCGCTGGGTAACTTCCGGAGGACTTGGAACAATGGGCTTTGGTTTCCCAGCTGCGATTGGAGCTCAGTTTGCAGAGCCCAAGTCACCTGTAGTTGCTGTAATTGGAGATGCTGGATTTCAAATGACAGCGCAAGAGCTTTCCATCTTACAAGAACTTAATATTCCAGTCAAAGTTGTCATTCTAAATAATGCATCATTGGGAATGGTTAGACAATGGCAACAACTATTCCATGGTGAACGTTATTCTAATTCGTTGTTCCCTATTCAACCGAACTTTGTAAAGCTTGCAGAGGCTTATGACATTAAAGGGATGAGAGTTGATAACCTGTCAGATCTTAAGGGTGCATTAGAAGAAATGTTAGCCCACCCAGGACCAGTTTTAATGGATGTTCGGGTAGCGAAAGACGAAAACGTATATCCAATGATCGCACCAGGTAAAGGGCAACATCAGATGGAGGGGGTTAAGCCATTATGAAACGAACAATTACAGCACTCGTAAATAATACCTCAGGTGTATTAAATAGAATTACCGGTCTGTTTGCTAGACGTCATTACAACATTGAAAGTATTACCGTTGGAGTGACTGAAAACCCATCAATCTCTAGGATGACGTTTGTAGTTGCAGCAGATAGTATGGAGAATATAGAACAAGTAATTAAGCAATTAAATAAACAAATAGATGTTTTAAAAGTAAAAGATATAACTGATGAGTCAATTGTTGCAAGGGAATTAGCTCTTATTAAAATTGCAGCAACTCCACAGCAACGTGGAGAAGTTGCTGCCCTTGTAAATCCATTTAGAGCAACAATTATCGATGTAGGTCGTGAATCCATGACAATTCAGATTACAGGCGATCATCCAAAAGTCGAAGCATTTATAGAATTGCTTCGACCGTATGGAATTAAAGATATTGCTCGTACTGGGATAACTGCATTTAATCGTAGTACAAAACTTCCGGTAAATGATCCGTATCGATTGACACTTATCAACTAAAATAGTGAATTCATAAATTCAAATATAGTAAAACACTTATTAGAGGAGAGATTTATAATGGCAAAAGTTTATTACAATTCAGATGTTAATGAGGGAGTATTACAAGGGAAAAAGGTTGCAGTCATCGGATATGGCTCACAAGGTCATGCTCACTCTCTAAATATGCGTGAAAGTGGTCAAGATGTAATCATCGGTCTACGTCCAGGAAAATCTTGGGATAAAGCTGTAGAAGATGGATTTGAAGTATATTCTGTACGTGAAGCTGCAGAGCAAGCTGATCTTATCATGATTCTTCTTCCTGATGAGCTTCAACCGGTTGTGTATAAAAATGAAATTGAGCCAGTATTAACTGAAGGGAAAACTCTTGCATTCGCACACGGTTTCAATATTCACTTTAACCAAATCGTGCCACCTAGTAATGTAGATGTGTTTTTAGCTGCACCAAAAGGACCAGGACACTTAGTACGTCGTGTATTTGAAGAAGGTGGTGGTGTACCAGGATTAATCGCTGTATACCAAGATGCTACTGGTAACGCTAAAGACATTGCACTAGCTTATGCTAAACAAATTGGTTCTGCGCGTGCTGGCGTTTTAGAAACAACTTTCCAAGAAGAAACTGAAACAGATTTATTCGGTGAGCAAGCAGTACTTTGTGGAGGAGCATCAGCGCTTGTAAAAGCTGGTTTTGAAACACTTGTTGAAGCTGGTTATCAACCAGAAGTTGCTTACTTTGAGTGTCTACATGAGTTGAAATTAATTGTAGACTTAATGTATGAAGGTGGACTTGAAACAATGCGTTATTCAATCTCAGATACAGCTCAGTGGGGAGATTATGTAGCGGGTCCTCAAATTGTTACTGAAGATACGAAGAAAGCTATGAAAAAGGTTCTTACTGATATTCAAACTGGTAAATTTGCAAAAGGTTGGATCCTTGAAAATCAAGCAAACCGTCCTGAGTTTACAGCAATTACAAGAGCTGAGAGTCAACATCCAATTGAAGTCGTAGGTCGTGAACTACGTGAAATGATGCCATTCGTAAAGGCAAAATCAAAAATCTAAGGAGTGGTAGTAGTGCGGAAGATTAATGTTTTCGATACCACGCTACGAGACGGAGAGCAGTCTGCTGGTGTGAACTTAAACTTTCAAGAAAAGCTAGAAATAGCAAAACAACTAGAGCGTTTGGGTGTAGATATTATTGAGGCTGGATTTCCAGCCTCCTCACAAGGTGACTTTTCCTCTGTTCAAGCAATTGCTCGAACAGTAAAAGGTAGTTCGGTAACTGGTCTGGCCCGTTCACTTGAGCGTGATATTGAGACAACTTGGGAAGCGCTGAAAGATAGTGCAGAACCAAGAATCCATGTTTTCATTGCCACATCTCCCATTCATATGGAATATAAGCTAAAGATGACTCCAGATGAAGTCATTGAAAATGCAGTAGCAGCTGTTAAATTTGCGAAGAAGAAATTCCCACAAGTCCAATGGTCGGCAGAGGATGCTAGCCGTACGGAACTACCTTTCCTTGCAAAGATTATTAGAGAGGTTATTGATGCGGGGGCAACTGTTATTAACCTACCTGATACAGTTGGTTACACAACACCTTACGAAATAGGTCAAATGTTTAAATACGTATCAGAAAATGTGCCTAATATTGACCGTGCAATTTTGTCAACGCATAACCATGATGACCTTGGAATGGCCGTTGCCAACTCATTAGCTGCTATTCAAAATGGTGCTGGCCAAGTTGAGTGTACGGTAAATGGAATTGGCGAGCGTGCTGGTAATGCTGCGCTTGAGGAAATTGCTGTTGCTTTAAATATTCGTCAAGATCATTATCAAGCTGATACTCGTTTAGTATTAAATGAAATTAAAAGAACAAGTTCTCTTGTTAGCAAATTGACTGGTATGGTGATTCCAAGTAATAAAGCTGTTGTCGGCGCTAATGCGTTTGCACATGAATCAGGTATCCATCAAGATGGTGTTTTGAAAAACAAAGAAACGTATGAAATTATTACACCAGAGTTGGTCGGAGTATCTTCTAACAGAATGGTTCTTGGAAAGCATTCAGGACGTCATGCATTTAAAGAAAAGCTAACAGAATTAGGCTTTAACGGAACAGATGAACAACTACAAAAAACGTTTACTGCGTTCAAAGATTTAGCAGATAAGAAAAAAGACATTACAGAGGATGACTTATTTGCCCTTATGACAGAAACAACAGTTGGTTCTGCAGTTGCGCATTACGAGCTTGAAACACTGCAAGTTAACTATGGCACTACGAATATTCCAACGGCAACAATCACGATGAAATTGCCAACTGGTGAAACTGTTCAAGAAGCTGCAACGGGCTCCGGTAGTGTCGAAGCGATCTACAATACACTTGAGCGTGTCATCAATGAGCCAATTCTATTAATGGATTATCGTATTCAATCAACAACTGCTGGGCGTGATTCATTAGCAGAAGTGTATGTAACGGTTAATTATGATGGTGCAGAATCTTCTGGGCGCGGAACGGCTCATGACGTATTGGAAGCTTCAGCGAAAGCCTATATAAATGCCGTTAATCGTACGATTAATAGAAAACAATTTAATGAACAACGTACAAATCCAATAAACGTATAAGGGGGAAAGGAACATGAAAAAACGTATTGCCATTCTCCCTGGTGATGGGATCGGACCAGAAGTATGTGAAGCTGCTACAAACGTATTGACAGAACTTGGTCGTTTATATAATCACGATTTTGAATTCAAGTATGCGGACCTTGGTGGGGTTGCAATTGATAAAGTTGGGAATCCATTGCCAGATGGGACTCTATCGATTTGTAAACAAAGTGATGCTGTTTTATTAGGTGCAGTAGGGGGCCCTAAATGGGATACTCTTCCAGGAGATCAGCGTCCAGAAAAAGGATTGCTTCGTCTTAGAAAGGAACTTGACCTATTTGCAAACCTACGCCCTGTCACGATTTATGATGCTCTTGCAGATTCTTCCCCACTTAAGGATGAAATTATCCAAGGGGTTGACCTTGTTATCGTCCGTGAATTAACTGGGGGTCTTTACTTTGGTGAACCTCGCGAACGTCGAGGTGAAGGGGCTGAAGAGCTTGCTATTGATACCCTTTTATACTCGAGAAAAGAGATCGAGCGTATTGTTCGAAAGGGATTTGAATTTGCTAAAATTCGTGGTGGAGAACTAACGTCTGTAGATAAAGCAAATGTACTTGAATCAAGCCGTTTATGGCGTGAAGTAGTTGATGAAGTTGCTAAAGACTATCCTGACGTTACTTATAGCCACATGCTTGTTGATAATGCTGCCATGCAACTTGTTCGAAATCCTAGACAATTTGATGTAATTGTTACTGAGAATATGTTTGGAGATATTTTGAGCGATGAGGCGTCTATGATTACAGGTTCTTTAGGGATGTTGCCGTCTGCTAGTCTAAGTCAAGATGGCCCTGGTTTATTTGAGCCCATTCATGGATCAGCTCCAGATATAGCGGGCAAAGGAATCGCCAATCCACTCGCTACATTATCTTCCATTGCGATGATGTTAACTTATGCATTTGACATGACAGAAGAGGCCGCAACACTTTCGAGTGCTATCAATACGGTTTTAGAGAATGGTCATCGAACTGCTGACTTAACGAATGATGCTAGTTCGGCTTTATCAACAAGTGAGATGACGAAGCTTGTTATTTCTGCTCTAACAAAAAAAGAAGTTATTTCATAAATTTAGTCACATAGCACGAGGAGTGACTCATAACCTTACATCTAATCCTAGTTACGAAAGCATGGTAGTATACTACAGTGTTTTTCACAAGTTAACTAGGATTAGAGTTTTATGAGTCAGCTTCTAATCTAAAAAATTCATAGAGAGACAGGGGGAGCAACAAATGGCACCTAAAACGATAATAGAAAAAATTTGGGAATCGCATGAAGTATTAAAAGAAGAAGGCAAGCCAAGTCTACTCTATATCGATTTACACATGGTCCATGAAGTAACATCTCCACAAGCATTTGAGGGATTGAGACTAGCAAATCGAAAAGTGAGAAGACCAGACTTGACGTTTGCTACAATGGACCATAATGTTCCGACGGTAAATCGTTATGATATTTCAGATCAAATTGCTAGAACTCAAATGGAGACACTTGAGGCAAACTGTAAGCAATTTGGTATTGAGCTTGCTGACCTTGAACATCCTGAAAATGGTATTGTTCATGTGATTGGGCCGGAGTTAGGCTTAACTCAACCAGGAAAAACAATTGTCTGTGGTGATAGTCATACGTCTACACATGGAGCATTTGGAGCACTTGCCTTTGGGATTGGAACGAGTGAAGTGGAGCATGTTTTAGCGACTCAAACGCTTTGGCAAGCTAAACCGAAAACATTAGAGATTCGTGTAACAGGTAAGTTGTCACCAGAAATTTCTGCTAAAGATGTGATTTTAGCGATTATTTCTAAATTTGGAGTTGGTATTGGTACAGGTTCTGTCGTAGAATTCACTGGCGAAGCCATCCGTGGAATGACGATGGAAGAACGTATGACGATTTGTAACATGTCAATAGAAGCTGGAGCTAAAGCTGGCTTAATTAGTCCAGACCAAGTGACATTTGATTATTTAGAAGGTCGAGAGAATGTTCCATCGGGTGATGCTTTTGTTAAAAAAGTAGAAGAATGGAAACAATTAGCGACAGACGAAGGAGCAACATATGATCGTGTTGTGACAATTGATGCATCTGAAATTGAACCAATGGTAACTTGGGGTACAAATCCATCACAAGGTCTTGGAATTTCAAAAACTGTTCCATCTCCAACTGATGGTGAAACAGAAACTGACCAACGTGCTATTCAACAAGCTTTGGAATATATGGAGCTTACACCTGGGACGCCAATTTCAGCAATTCAAATTCAACATGTGTTTATCGGCTCTTGTACGAATTCACGACTAAGTGATCTTCGGGCTGCTGCTAATGTCATAAAAGGCAAAAAAGTTTCAGAGAATGTACGTGCACTTGTTGTACCAGGTTCACAAAAAGTTAAGCAAAGAGCAGAAGAAGAGGGAATTGATAAGATCTTCATTGACGCTGGATTTGAATGGCGTAGCTCAGGTTGCAGTATGTGTTTGAGTATGAACCCTGACGTTGTTCCAGAAGGAGAACGTTGTGCGTCAACTTCAAATCGTAACTTTGAAGGGCGTCAAGGTAAGGGATCACGCACTCATTTAGTGAGCCCTGAGATGGCAGCTGCAGCAGCAATTGCTGGCCATTTTGTAGATATCCGTGAGTGGAAGCAACAAAAAGTAACACAGTAGGGGGGAGTAACATGGAACCGATTGTTAATCATAAAGGTACAGTTGCGACAATGAATCGAGTAAATGTTGATACAGATCAGATTATTCCTAAGCAATTTTTAAAGCGAGTAGAGCGAACAGGTTTTGGGCAGTTTTTATTTTATGACTGGCGCTTCCTTCCGGATGGTTCACCTAATCCGAAATTTGAGTTGAACCAGGAGCATAATCAAGGAGCAACTATTTTAGTAGCAGGACACAATTTTGGTTGTGGTTCTTCTCGTGAACATGCACCGTGGGCTTTGCAAGATTATGGATTTAAAGTCATTATTGCTCCGAGTCTTGCTGATATTTTTTATAATAACTGTGTAAAAAATGGAATGCTTCCAATTAGATTAGATGAGAAAAAGGTGAAACAACTCCTAACTAAAGGAGTGGACAGTTCTTTTGAGCTGAGTGTGAGTTTAGAGGATCAAACGATAACTGGGGATGGATTTGAAGCAACATTTGAAATTGATCCATATTGGAAGGAAATGCTTTTAAATGGTTGGGATGAAATCGGGCTAACATTAAAGTACGAAGATGACATCTTAGCATTTGAACAGAAGGCATAATCTCATCAATTAGGTAATTCTAGGCTAAAAAACGAACCGTTAAAGCGTAACTTCGTACAGCCTTGAATTACCTTTTTCTGTAAGTGGCGATTGTGATTTAAGAAGGTCATTTTTTATAGATTATCGTGAATCCCAATTTTATGAGCTGAAATTAACGGTTATACTTGTAATGCAGTATTATACGATAGATTGTAATGAATGGCTGGAGCTGCTACACTTAAATGAAAGCATGGAAGGAATTTTTTTGTGAGTTCAAAAAGAGACTAATATTTAAGGCGTATCATTATTATAGGTAACAAAGAGGTCAGCCGCTTTTTGAACATGCCAAAATAACTCATATAAAGAGTGGGGCGGTACCAGTGGATAAACGAAAACATAAAAAGGATAAGAAGGTTATATTATACCCTGGTCTTGTTAAGCGCCTGATTGAAAAAGGAATGGATGCTTTAAAAGAAAAGGATGGAAAATCAGCTTATGACTTCTTTTTATCAGCAGAAGAACATGAACCAGATAATCCCCAAGTTATGTTTGGTAAAATGTTAAGCTTAGTTGAATTAGGTCGGTTGGAAGAAGCTGTGGAGCATACAAATAGTTTATTGAAAGAAGGTATTGGAGACTATTTTGACAATCTGCAAGTCCACATCTCATTACTTGTACAATTAGGAAAATATCAAGAAGTAGTGGATATGCTTGATGCAGTGCTTTCAGAGAATCAGTTTCCTTCTCAATATGCAGAATCTCTTTATCAACTTTTGCATTTTAGCAGACAGATGGTAGGTGATCAAGATTGGGGAAATCAGCATGATGCTCATGATGAACCTGTTCCAGTAGAGATTAGTAATATGCTTTACTCTGATTCATTAGAGCTTCAGTCAAAAGCGCTTCAGCATTTACGAAATGTTGAACATCCGAGTGCTGCTAGAGAATTAATTGGTTTTCTTAAACTAGAAAAACGGGATTATGTGCTCCAAAGTATTGCATTGAAGGCGTTACAAGAAAAGGATTGTAAGGAAAGCATACATATTGAAAAACAAGGAAGAAAGATGACTGTTATTCCTAATGAATTAAACAGTCAGTCATTCCAATTATTTCATGAAAAGGTAATAGATTACATAAGCGAAAAACTTGAGCATAAAGATCCTCTTTTATATGAAATCTCTAAGCAATTATGCTGGACACACCTTTGGGCGCTCTTTCCATTTTTACCAGAGCCACATGATGAGATGCTATGGGGAGACGTTTTTTATTTTTGTGCTGCCGAACGGATCGGTCTAGAAGAAGATGTTGAAGATTTAATAGAGCGTTATCAATTTAAAGATCAATTATTTGAAGAGAAAATCAAGGAAGTGAAGAAATTAGAAACTTCCGTCTATCAAATTGATGTTCATAATTCTTTAAATAAACAGGATGAAACGTAGGCCTGGGCTTGGATCAACTATTTGAATTGATCTAGTGTTATGTTATACTAGAGTGGTTGTCAAAGATCATAGAAGAAATCTATCGTTCGGAAACGAAGATGTGTATAAGTTGGAGGGAAAGTATATGACTACAAAATGGGAAAAGTTAGAAGGAAATGAAGGCGTCCTTACAGTTGATGTAGCAGCTGAGAAAGTTGACGCTGCTCTTGATCAAGCGTTCAAAAAGGTTGTTAAAAAGGTTAATGTACCAGGATTCCGTAAAGGAAAGGTACCTCGCTCTTTATTCGAAAAGCAATATGGTGTTGAATCACTTTATCAAGATGCCCTAGATATTTTACTACCAGAAGCATATGCTGGTGCAGTTGAGGAAGCTGGAATTGAGCCAGTGGACCGTCCAGAAATTGACATTGAAACAATGGAAAAAGGTGCTACTTTAGTATTTACGGCAAAAGTAACCGTGAAACCAGAAGTTGAGCTTGGTGAATATAAAGGTCTTGAAGTAGAAGAACAAGATACAACAGTAACAGATGAAGATGTTGATGCAGAACTAAAACAACTTCAAGAGCGTCAAGCTGAACTTGTAGTAGTTGAAGATGGAGCAATCGAAAACGGAGATACTGCTGTATTTGATTTTGAAGGCTTTGTAGATGGTGAAGCGTTCGAAGGTGGACAAGCTGAGAACTATTCTTTAGAAATCGGTTCAGGTCAATTCATTCCAGGTTTTGAAGAGCAGTTAGTTGGCTTAAAAGCTGGAGAAGAAAAAGACGTAGAAGTTACATTCCCAGAGGAATACCATGCAGAGAATTTAGCTGGTAAGGCTGCAACGTTTAAAGTGAAAATCCATGATATCAAGCGTAAAGAATTACCTGAGCTTGATGATGAGTTTGCTAAAGATGTAAATGAAGAAGTAGAAACGTTAGATGAGCTTAAGACTCAACTAAAAGATAAACTTCAAAAAGATAAAGAGCACCAAGCTGAGCATGCTGTTCGTGATTCAGTAGTAGAAAAAGCAGCTGAAAATACTACAGTAGATATTCCAGAAGCAATGATCACTACAGAGGTTGATCGTATGCTTCAGGAATTCGAACAACGTCTTCAAACACAAGGTATGAACTTAGAGATGTACTTCCAATTCTCAGGTCAAGATGAAGAAGCAATGCGTGAGCAATTTAAGACAGATGCAGAAAAGCGTGTGCGTGTAAATCTTACCCTTGAAGCAATTGCAAATGTAGAAAATCTCGAAGCTAGTGATGAGGATGTAGACAAAGAAATTGAGAAAATGGCTGAAATGTACCAACGTTCTGCTGAAGAAATCAAAAATATTTTTGCAGCTCAAGGTGGTCTTGAAGGTCTTAAAGGCGATCTTAAAGTACAAAAAGCTGTTGAATTTCTTGTCGATAACAGCAAAAAAGCGTAGGAATTTGATAAGTAGTGTTACTTTATTGGAAACAAGGTGCGAATTGATCGTGCCTTGTTTTTCGATTTCTTGAGGAAAGGGCATGCTACTTGTTCAATATAAATGTATGGGGAGTACAAGAATTGAACAAGCTTATTAAAAGAATGGATACAGGCAAAAATAGCTATGTAATGAAATTTGTTCAAGAAAAAGGATTTTTATAGCTTAATCTTGAATGTATAACTAATCCATACATAAAATGAAGTAATCAACCTTGATTGCTCGTCTTCTATGTCTAATCAGAATAACTAGTACATAGGATTCCGTTACTTTTGAGGGCTTGGAGGTGCAGATTCTAGAATTAGCTCAGTTTCTAGTTTAAATCAGATTATAATTGTTTCTTAGTATACTCGTAATCGGAAGAATAAGAGTTATCTTTAGGGATCTAAGCGTTTATATGATACAATGACGAGACATACGGTTATTTAGTCTTGTTTACTTATCTGATCGTAGTTATCATGTATTGTCGTGTCCATTCAGAAAATAGCCTATATTTAGGCAGCTTTGCATGAGGATGGTACAATATTTTCTAAGGGGTGAAGATTGAATGTTTAAGTTTAATGAAGAAAAAGGACAACTTAAGTGTTCTTTTTGTGGAAAAACACAAGATCAAGTTCGCAAGCTAGTCGCCGGACCTGGCGTGTATATATGTGATGAATGTATTGAACTATGTACGGAAATTGTGGAAGAAGAATTAGGTACAGAAGAAGAAGTAGAGTTTCAAGAAGTTCCGAAACCAAATGAAATTAGACAAATATTAAATGACTATGTTATTGGACAGGATCGCGCGAAGAAGTCATTATCAGTTGCTGTATACAATCATTATAAACGCATTAACTCATTATCTAAATCGGATGAAGTTGAATTAGCAAAAAGTAATATTTGTATGATTGGGCCTACTGGTAGTGGAAAGACACTTCTTGCTCAGACATTGGCTCGTATTTTAAATGTGCCATTTGCGATCGCTGATGCTACATCTTTAACAGAAGCTGGTTATGTTGGGGAGGATGTTGAGAACATTCTTTTAAAACTAATCCAAGCAGCTGATTATGATGTTGAAAAAGCAGAAAAAGGCATCATCTATATTGATGAGATTGACAAAGTAGCACGTAAATCTGAAAACCCGTCTATCACAAGAGATGTTTCGGGTGAAGGTGTACAACAAGCCCTTCTGAAAATTTTAGAAGGTACAAGTGCTAGCGTCCCTCCTCAAGGTGGACGTAAACATCCACATCAAGAATTTATTCAAATTGATACAACAAATGTTCTCTTCATCTGTGGTGGAGCCTTCGATGGAATTGAACAAATTATCAAGCGTCGTCTTGGTAAAAAAGTAATTGGTTTTGGATCCGAAGTGAAACAAGATGATTTAAAACCGGGTGAATATTTAGGTAAGGTATTGCCGGAAGATCTATTGCGTTTTGGTTTAATTCCTGAATTTATCGGTCGTTTGCCAGTTATCTCAAGTTTAGAGCCACTTGATGTAGATACTTTAGTGGAAATTTTAACACAACCCAAAAATGCACTTGTGAAACAATATAAAAAATTATTAGAGCTTGATGATGTAGAACTTGAGTTTACAGAACAAGCTTTACGTGAAATAGCTAATAAAGCAATTGAGCGCAAAACGGGTGCCCGTGGTCTGCGTTCGATTATCGAAACATTGATGCTTGATGTTATGTTTGATCTTCCGTCACGAGAAGATATTGTGAAGTGTATTATTCACGACAAATGTGTTACAGATGAGGAGCCACCGACATTATTATCAGCCGACGGTGAAGAAATTACTTTGTCTCAAACAGAACCAAAGGAAAGTGCATAATAATGGAAAGAGCGAATCCAAGGGGATTCGCTCTTTCAGTTGTAAATGGCCTTTAATAAGGCATACGAACAAAAATCATGTTGAAATTCTCCAATCATTCTCAAAAGTTTCTTTGATTAGTGTTGTTTTTCCCGGTCATACTAAGGGAAACAAAAAGACTACTTCTGGGAGGTTTCATCATGAACTGGACAGGAATTGCTTTGGTGATACAACTTTTCTTTGGTATTATCATTGGTGTCTACTTTTGGAATTTATTAAAAAGTCAGCGAAATCAAAAAGTATCAATTGATCGCGAATCGAGAAAAGAGATGGACGAACTAAAAAAGATGAGGTCTATATCTTTAAGTGAACCTCTGTCTGAAAAAGTTCGACCAATCTCATTTGATGATATTGTCGGACAAGAAGAAGGGATCCGGTCATTACGTGCGGCATTATGTGGACCTAATCCTCAGCATGTTATTATTTACGGACCACCAGGTGTTGGAAAAACAGCTGCAGCTCGTTTAGTTTTAGAGGAAGCAAAAAGAAATGCGCAGTCTCCATTTTCACACGATGCTGTATTTGTAGAACTTGATGGTACAACAGCACGTTTTGATGAAAGAGGGATTGCAGATCCATTAATTGGGTCTGTCCACGATCCTATTTATCAAGGTGCTGGTGCGATGGGACAAGCAGGAATTCCTCAACCCAAACATGGTGCAGTTACAAAAGCTCATGGAGGCATGCTTTTTATTGACGAAATTGGTGAATTACATTCAATTCAACTAAACAAATTATTAAAGGTGCTAGAAGACCGTAAAGTGTTTCTTGAAAGTGCCTACTATAGTGAAGAAAATCAACAAATCCCAAGGCATATCCATGAGATTTTTCAAAAAGGATTGCCAGCTGACTTTAGGTTGATTGGCGCCACAACAAGAACTCCTCAAGAACTGCCACCAGCAATACGCTCTCGTTGTTTAGAGGTATATTTCCGTGCATTAAAGCCAGAAGAAATTATAAAAATTGCTGATAAGGCAACGAAAAAAATACAATTTTCAGCTGAAGAAGGTGCGATCGAGCGAATTGCGAAATACGCAACGAATGGACGTGAAGCAGTTAATATCGTTCAAATTGCGGCAGGAGTAGCAACAGGAGAAGGGCGCGAGGAAATAACAGTAGCAGACGTCGAATGGGTACTTCATGCAAGCCAAATTGCTCCAAGACCAGAAAAGAATATTCACAATGATTCAGCAATTGGGCTTGTTAACGGATTAGCGGTATATGGTCCTAATTTAGGTGCTTTATTGGAGATAGAAGTAAACGTTATTGAGAATCCAGGTAAAGGTTCCGTTAATATAACTGGTATTGCCGAAGAGGAAAGCACGGGAAATCAAATGCGTTCAATCCGAAGGAAAAGTATGGCTAAAGGCTCTGTTGAAAACGTAGTAACTGTGTTGAGACGTATGGGAATCCCAACTCAAGATTATGATATTCATGTAAACTTCCCCGGTGGTGGACCAGTAGATGGGCCATCGGCAGGAATTGCAATTGCAACGGGTATTTATTCAGCGATCAGAGGAGAAAAAGTAAAAAATACAGTTGCCATGACAGGAGAATTAGGGATTCACGCAAAAGTAAAGCCAATTGGTGGTGTCGTTGCGAAAGTGGAAGCTGCTAAGCTGGCTGGAGCTGAAACAGTCATTATTCCAAAAGAAAATGAACAAGCATTACTTCAGACCATTTCAGGTATAGAAGTGATAGCAGTAGAGCATTTAGATGATGTTTTAAAACTTGCCATTGTGGAAGAAGAAGAAGAAACGATTCCGGCAAGTACTGAACTGAATACATCTATCGCGCCTGTTTAATAGACAAACATATGTTGATAAGATAAAATTGAATCATTCAAGTTATTTTGGTAATAATGCCAGATTATACTAACTGATTTGGTTGAAGGAATAAGGATGTATTGGAGATGGAGGTGTACGCGGATGGTCGAAACAAATGAGAGACGACAAATTCCGCTTCTACCGTTACGCGGGTTGTTGGTTTTTCCAGCAATGGTTCTTCATTTAGATGTGGGAAGACCGAAATCCGTTCAAGCGTTAGAACAGGTGATGGAGACAGATCATCAAATTCTGCTCGCAACCCAGAAGGAAATTTCAATAGATGACCCAACTGAAGAAGAAATTTACGAAATAGGAACGTTGGCAAAGGTAAAAAGCCTATTAAAACTTCCTAATGGAACAGTTCGTATTCATGTTGAGGGGTTGCAGCGAGCTCGAATTGATCATTTTGTAGAACAGGAAGATTTTATAGAAGTTGAAGCTGAATTAATTACTGAAGAGGATGCTATACTGACACCGGAAATACAAGCGTTGATGAGAAACCTACTTACAATGTTTGAACAATATACCAAGGTATCGAAAAAAGTGTCTGCAGAAACGTTAGCAAGTGTGAAAGATATTAATGAAGCTGGACAATTTGCAGATGTTATTGCTGCCAATTTACCACTTAAGTTAGCACAAAAACAAGAAATTCTTGAAATCAGTTCGATTAAAGATCGGCTCTTAAAATTAATTGAAATACTTAATAACGAACAAGAAATTCTTGGATTAGAGAAGAAAATTAGTCAACGCGTTAAGAAATCGATGGAAAAAACGCAAAAAGAATATTACTTGCGCGAGCAGATGAAAGCCATTCAGAAAGAACTTGGTGATAAAGAAGGTCGTACGGGAGAAGTGTCCACGTTACGAGAAAAAGCTGAAGAAATCGAAATGCCAGAGTCGGTTAAAGAAAAATTCTTTAAGGAGCTGGACAGGTATGAGAAAATGCCAGCGAATTCAGCTGAAAGCTCGGTGTTACGAAATTATTTAGATTGGCTAATTCAACTACCATGGACGTATGAAACGGAAGACCAATTAGATGTGATTCGAGCTGAAGAGATCTTAGATGAGGATCACTATGGTCTTGAAAAAGTGAAAGAGCGCATACTTGAATATTTAGCTGTACAACAATTAACTCGTGAGTTAAAAGGGCCTATTCTTTGTTTAGCGGGACCTCCAGGTGTCGGAAAGACATCATTAGCTAAGTCAATTGCACGCTCGTTAAATCGAAAGTTTGTCCGTATTTCTCTTGGAGGGGTTCGTGACGAAGCGGAAATCCGTGGTCATAGACGGACTTATGTAGGAGCGATGCCAGGCCGGTTAATTCAAGGGATGAAAAAAGCAGGTTCAATAAATCCTGTTTTCTTATTAGATGAAATCGATAAAATGGCTAATGACTTTAGAGGTGATCCGTCCTCGGCACTGCTAGAAGTATTGGATCCAGAACAAAATAATACGTTTAGTGATCATTACATCGAGGAGCCATACGATTTATCAAAGGTAATGTTTGTTACAACGGCTAATAATATCGGGACGATTCCAGGACCTTTGCTTGACCGTATGGAAATTATTTCTCTTGCTGGTTATACAGAACTTGAGAAAATCAATATTGCCAAAGACTACTTACTGCCAAAACAAATGAAGGATCATGGTCTTACAAAAGGGATGCTTCAAATGAAAGATGAGGCAATCAAAAAGGTAGTTCGCTATTATACTCGTGAAGCTGGTGTTAGAAATCTTGAACGCCAGTTAGCAAACCTTTGCCGGAAAACAGCGAAGAAGATAGTAACGGCTGAAAAGAAAAAAGTAATTCTGACAGAAAAAACGGTAGAAGAAATGCTTGGAAAACCAAGATTTAGATATGGACTTGCAGAAAAAGAAGATCAGGTTGGGGCAGCAACTGGACTAGCTTACACTACAGTGGGAGGAGACACGCTTTCAATTGAGGTGTCTATTGCTCCGGGGAAAGGGAAGCTAACTCTTACAGGAAAGTTAGGAGATGTCATGAAGGAGTCAGCACAAGCTGCTTTTAGTTATATTCGCTCACGTTCTGCTGAACTTAACATTGACCCTAATTTTAATGAGACAAATGATATTCATATTCATGTTCCTGAAGGGGCAACGCCAAAAGACGGTCCATCGGCTGGGATTACAATGGCAACAGCTTTAGTATCAGCCCTAACTGGACGTAAGGTGAGAAAAGAAGTTGGGATGACAGGTGAAATTACACTCCGTGGTCGTGTTCTGCCGATTGGTGGTTTAAAAGAAAAGTCTATGAGTGCCCACCGTGCTGGCCTAACTACGATACTTATTCCAAGAGAAAATGAAAAAGATTTAGAAGATGTTCCAGAAAGCGTGCGAAATGACTTACAATTCATTCTTGTGTCTCACCTAGATGAAGTCTTAGAGCATGCGTTAGGAGAGTAGAATGAAAGTAACGAAATCAGAGTTAGCACATGTTGCAGTAAAACCAGAACAATATCCCACATCACAACTGCCGGAAATTGCCTTATCTGGCCGTTCGAATGTAGGGAAGTCATCGTTTATTAATAAAATGATTAATCGAAAAGGCTTAGCTCGTACGTCGCAACGACCAGGTAAGACTCAGACTTTAAATTTTTATGAAATTAATGAGATGCTATACTTTGTCGATGTACCAGGATATGGGTTTGCTAAAGTACCCAAATCAGAGCGAGATGCATGGGGACGAATGATTGAGACGTATTTACAAGATCGTAATCAGTTAAAAGCGGTCGTTCAAATTATTGATGTTCGCCACCCACCATCAGCCGACGATAAAATGATGTACAATTGGCTAAAACATTTTGACATTCCGGTCATTGTTGTAGCGACAAAAAGCGATAAGATCCCAAAAGGAAAATGGCAAAAACATTTAAAAATTATTAAACAAGAGTTAGAGAAAGAAGAATCTGACCCATTGTTGCTCTTTTCTTCGGAAACTGCACACGGTAAAGAACAGGTATGGAAGACTATTTTGCATTATGTCTCCAAGAAGGAAAGTGTTTCAGAGTAAAGTCTTAAGAGCAGTATCAAAAGGTTGGTTTTTACCCTTTTGATACTGCTCCTTTTTCTTTTTCATCGAGCTTATTTTCTTTTGAAAAGAAGAAAGATCCCAATGCCAATGAGCAAAATAGGCCAGAGAGAGCTTAGAAAGGTGTAGGCATCATACAACCAAATAAATGGATTAATAGAAGCAAAACTAAGAATGGAAAAGATAATAAATAAAATGCCAAGAATCATACCTTCATTTTTAAGTTTTTTAGCTGAAAGAATAAAAGCAAGACCTACGATAATTAAGTATATGCCCCAATGATTGGGCCAAAAACTAAGGATTGAATGAAGGTGTAATTGTATAGCTAATCCAAATAACAAAACACCTGGAAAAATCATTGAATATTCTCGACCTACATAACCTTGTAATAGAAAGGCAACTCCCAACACGAACAAAATAGATGGCCAGCTAAGAAGTTGTTCTTGAAACGGTATAGAAAATTGCTGAAGAAGATAATAACACCCAACACCAATAAGCAAAACGCCAGGAAAGATACGTTGTGTCCTCATATGTCCCTCCTTGTTATATACTCGTTAAATAATCATTTAAAAATACCAAATTTAAACAAGATTTCATACTTCGTTAATCGTTTGGTTAGAATAGCAAATAACGGAATAGTATGGTTTTGTCAACTAATACATTTAAGGAATAATAACATGATAGCACATGCTTCAAGATCTGTTCACAATTTATTTTGGACTGCTACATTAGACATGTTATAATGTACTAAGTTATAATGATAGAAATTCTATAGTTGGTTTAGTAATTGTGATATTTATTTAGATATAGAAAGAATAACGGATATTTTAACTTGGGGGTGAACGTCAGGATGCACATTCTTGTTGTAGGCTTCAACTATAAAACGGCTCCTGTCGAATTAAGAGAGAGGTTCTCTTTCCAAGAAGGAGAACTACCAGATGCGCTGGCAAAATTGCGCAAAATGAAAAGTATTTTAGAGTGTACAATTATTTCGACCTGTAATCGGACAGAAATTTATGTTGTCGCGGATCAATTGCATACAGGTCGTCATTTTACGAAATCTTTTTTAGCAGATTGGTTTAATCTGCCTAAGGACGAGTTCATCCCTTATTTAGATATTCGTGAAGATCATCATGCAATTGAGCACTTGTTCCGTGTTGCTTGTGGATTGGATTCAATGATTTTAGGAGAAACACAAATTCTAGGACAAGTTAGAGATTCCTTTTTATTAGCACAAGAACAAAAGGCAACAGGCACTATTTTTAATCAGTTATTTAAGCAGGCTGTTACGCTCGCTAAGAAAGCCCATACAGGTACAGAGATTGGTGCTCATGCTGTATCAGTAAGTTATGCGGCAGTTGAACTTGGAAAGAACATTTTCGGTGACTTTTCAGGTAAACATGTTGTGATTCTAGGTGCAGGTAAAATGAGTGAATTAACAGCAAAGCATTTACATGCAAATGGAGCAGATCAGATCACAGTTATTAATCGTACTGAAGCTAAGGCTGCTGAACTAGCAGCACGATTCCTCGGACAAGCGCGTCCTTTTGCTGAATTAGAGCAGGTGTTAGTAGAAGCAGATGTATTGATTAGTTCAACGGGTGCTCGAGATTTTGTGATCACGAAGGATTCTATGGCTGGTGCAATGAAAAAACGTAAAGGGCGTCCACTCTTTATGGTTGACATCGCTGTGCCTCGCGATCTAGATCCAGCGTTAGCTGAATTCGATGATGTATATGTCTATGATATTGATGACTTACAAAATATTGTTGAAGCAAATCTAGCTGAACGTAAGCGTGAAGCTGAGAAAATTGAGATTATGGTCGAAGTAGAAATTGATGAATTTCAACAGTGGCTGAATACACTTGGAGTTGTGCCAATTATAACGGCCCTTCGCACAAAAGCACTTACTGTACAAGCTGAAACAATGGAAAGCATTGAACGAAAGCTTCCTAATTTATCAGAGCGCGAAATGAAAGTGTTACGAAAGCATACAAAAAGTATTGTCAATCAGCTATTACGTGACCCAATTACAAAAGTTAAAGAGTTAGCAGCCGACAAAGATGCTGATGAAGCGTTGGAAATGTTTACGAAGATTTTTGCACTAGAAGATGAGTTAGCTTCACAAGAAGAAGAAGTTCGAATTGAAAAAGCCGAGAAGCAATGGGAGAATCAAAAACAAGAATACGTAAACGTATCAAGACAACGTAAAGCTGTTGTCCGTTCTTAAGAAAGAAGGGGCGTAGGAATGAACTGGATTTATCCTATTACGATTGTTTTGTACAGTATTAGTTTGATTGGGTACTTCGTTGACTTCTTACAGCACAACCGGAAGGTCAATATAATGGCTTTCTGGTTGCTTTCTATTGTTTGGGTCTTGCAAACGGTGTTTTTTGTTGTTCGAGCATTAGAATTAGATCGCGTACCATTATTGACGCCTTTTGAAGGATTGTTTTTCTATGCATGGTTAGTTGTCACTCTTTCTCTTGCGATTAACTGGTTTTTTAGAGTGGATTTTCTCGTATTTTTTACAAATGTAGTAGGGTATAGTATGATGGCCTTTAGTTTATTTACCCCAGATGGCGATGTACCTGAAGCGCTCTCTGCTTTACTTGCTTCAGAACTACTTGTTATCCACATATCATTTATAATGCTCTCATATGTTGCCTTTACATTTTCGTTTGCCTGTCAACTTATGTATGTAATCCAACACCAAATGTTAAAGCGAAAGACGTTCGGAAAAAGATTGCCTCGATTTGGAGCACTGTCAAAATTAGACAGATTTTCATTTGTCGCAATTATCATTGCTTGGCCCTTTTTATTCATAGGGCTCATCCTTGGATTCATTTGGGCCCATAGCCAACTTACATATGTACCATTGTATGATACAAAAATAATAAGCTCATTAATTGTCTTATTAATCTATGCAGTATATATTTATCAAAGGGTCGTTAAGTATGTGAGAGGATACAATATGGCTTTACTAGGAATAGCAGGATTCCTTATCCTTCTAATCAACTACTTCCTATCCAGCCAATACTCCACCTTCCATATATGGTATTAGAAGTATCAGAAAAAGGACGGTTTACCCTTTTTCTGATACTTCTAAGCAATGAGTGGAACCACCGTAAAGAAGTTAAGCGTTTTTGACTGGTTTTGTCAAAAAGGCGCCCGGTGAGAGGAACCATTGCGAGTTTAAATGAAAAAGGACGGTTTACCCTTTTTCTGATACTTCTAAGCAATGAGAGGAGCCATTGCGAGTTTAATGAAAAAGGACGGTTTACCCTTTTTCTGATACTATCTGATACTTTGTAATAATAACTAGGAGGAAGTTATGCGTAAAATTGTGATTGGTTCAAGAAAAAGCAACTTAGCTCTTGTGCAAACAGATTGGGTTATTGATCAACTGAAAAAAACAGGTTTGCCTTATGAGTTTGAAGTGAAGAAAATCGTAACAAAAGGAGATAAAATCCTCGATGTAACTCTTTCGAAAGTTGGAGGTAAGGGATTGTTTGTGAAAGAGATTGAGCAAGCACTTGCCGATGGTGAAATCGATTTAGCTGTCCATAGTATGAAGGATGTCCCATCAGTATTACAAGAGGGGTTTGCGCTTGCAGCGATTACTGAACGTGAGGATCCTCGTGATGCGTTTATTTCCAATAATCACGTTAAGCTTGCTGACCTACCGGCTGGTGCAATTGTAGGTACAAGCAGTTTAAGGCGTTCTTCTCAAATCTTAGCTGCACGACCTGATCTTGAGGTGAAATGGATTCGTGGAAACGTAGAAACCAGGCTAAGAAAGCTCAAGGAAGAAGAGTTTGATGCAATCATCTTAGCAGTAGCAGGGATTAAGCGCTTAGGATTTCCTGAAGATTTAATTACAGAATATCTAGATGAAACGTTGTGTGTTCCTGCTGTTGGGCAAGGTGCACTTGGTTTAGAATGTCGTTCAGATGATGAGGATCTAATTCAACTTTTACAGCACATCAACAATGATTATACAGCTCGTACTGTCACTGCTGAGCGAACATTTTTAAGCCGTATGGAAGGTGGATGTCAAGTTCCAATTGCTGGATATGCAGTTATAAATGATCGCAATGAGGTAGAATTAACAGCTTTAGTAGGCTCTCCTGACGGTAAGGTATTGCTTAAAGAAAAAGTGAGTGGAGAAGACCCAGTTACTGTTGGTGAGAAAGCGTCACAACTGCTTCTAGACCAAGGTGCAAAAGAAATTCTTGATCAGGTGAAGAAAGAGCTGGATGAGGGATGAATACAGGGCCTTTAGCTGGTAAAACGGTTCTCGTTACGCGAGCAAAGGAACAAGCCCATGACTTAACAGAATTGATTGAAAAGCATGGTGGACAAGCAATTGAAGTCCCACTGATTGCTTTTCAATCAAATAGTACTGAGCAAATGCAAAAAGTCATAGATCAAATCAAAGACTATCATTGGCTTATTTTTACTAGTTCAAATGGAGTTCGCTTCTTTATGAAGCAAGTGCAAAAGTCAGAACAAGAGTTAGATCATTCTTCTTTGAAAATAGCGGTTGTTGGTGAGAAAACAGAAGAGGAGCTTAATCGCTTTGGGCTAAAAGCAGATATTGTTCCAAAAGAATATGTTGCTGAAGGATTAATTGATGCCCTGATCGGGGAAATTAGACAAGGGGATAAGATAATCGTCGCACGTGGAAACTTAGGTCGAAAGAAACTAATTGACCAATTGGTTGATCAAGGTGCAGATGTAGTAGATTTACCCATTTATAAAACCGTTTTTCCTGAAGGAGCCAAAGAGCAACTGGAAACTGTTTGTCAAACATATGAAAACATAGATTATGTTACGTTTACTAGTTCATCGACCGTTCATCATTATATGAACTTACTTCCTTTATTAAAAGAAGACCCAACTAAATCGCATTCAGTGATTGCGTGCATAGGCCCAATTGCTGCTCAAACTGCAGTGCAGTACGGACTTAACGTATCGATTGTTCCACATACATATACGATTGAACATTTAGTAACAGAAATTGAAAAACACGCAGGAGGAGGAAAAGACTAATGAAAGATTTAACGTTTCGTCGTCATCGTAGACTGCGTAAGAGTACAAGTATTCGCAATATGGTAAGAGAAACACAGCTACATAAAGAAGATTTTATCTATCCAATTTTTGTGACAGAAGGGACGAATGTAAAAAATGAAGTTCCTTCAATGCCAGGTGTATATCAATGGTCTCTAGATTTACTTGATCAAGAGGTTGAAGAAGTAGTACAACTTGGAATTCCTTCTATAATTGTTTTCGGCGTGCCAGATACAAAAGATGAAGTTGGCTCGTCAGCTTATCACGATCATGGCATTGTCCAAAAGGCAATACACCAAATTAAAGAGAAACAACCTGATTTAACTGTGATTGCAGATACGTGTCTATGTCAGTTTACTGATCATGGTCACTGTGGAGTAATTGAAGAGGGCCAAGTGCTAAATGATCCAACTCTTGATTTACTTGCAAAAACTGCCGTTTCGCAAGCAAAAGCAGGAGCGGATATTATTGCACCATCCAATATGATGGACGGGTTCGTTGCAGCGATTCGTCATGGTTTGGATGAAGCTGGCTTTACTGATATACCGATCATGTCTTATGCAGTGAAATATTCATCTGCTTTTTACGGTCCGTTTCGTGACGCAGCTCATAGTTCACCAAAGTTTGGTGATCGCAAAACATACCAAATGGATCCAGCAAATCGTTTGGAAGCATTGCGTGAAGCTGAATCTGACATGGAAGAGGGTGCTGACTTTTTAATTGTAAAACCAGCACTTTCTTATCTAGATGTTATTCGAGAAGTTAAGGATTTTTCTGGTTTGCCCATTGTCGCTTATAACGTGAGTGGTGAATACTCAATGGTAAAAGCAGCGAGTGAAAATGGCTGGGTTAATGAAAAAGAAATCGTCCTTGAAAAATTGACAAGCATGAAACGTGCCGGTGCAGATTTAATTTTAACGTATCATGCCAAAGATGCTGTTCGTTGGTTACTAGAAGATAGATAAGAAGGGAGAACGACATGCGTACATATACAAAGTCTAAGGAAGCATTTGCAAAAGCAAAGCCATTAATGCCAGGTGGAGTAAACAGTCCAGTGCGTGCGTTTAAATCGGTAAAAATGGATCCGGTTTATATGGAACGAGGTGAGGGGGCAAAGATTTATGATATCGACGGAAATGAATACATTGACTACGTTTTATCGTGGGGCCCTCTTGTTTTAGGACATGCTGATCGGAAAGTAGTTGCTGCATTGAAGGAAGTTGCAGAAAAAGGAACAAGTTTCGGTGCGCCAAGTGAGCTTGAAACGAAACTTGCTGAACTTGTCATTGAGCGTGTACCTTCTATTGAAGTAGTACGAATGGTCAACTCAGGAACTGAGGCGACTATGAGTGCACTGCGTCTTGCTAGAGGATATACTGGTCGCAATAAAATTTTGAAGTTTGTTGGTTGTTATCATGGCCATGGTGACTCTTTGTTAATTAAAGCTGGATCAGGAGTTGCAACACTTGGTTTGCCAGATAGCCCAGGTGTACCTGAAACGGTTGCCCAAAACACATTAACGGTCCCTTACAATGATTTAGAAAGTGTTCGTTATGCGTTTAAAGAATTTGGTGATGACATTGCTGGTGTTATTGTGGAACCAGTAGCTGGCAACATGGGGGTTGTTCCTCCAGAGCCAGGTTTCCTAGAAGAACTTCGAAAGATTACAGAAGAAAACGGAACACTGCTTATTTTTGATGAAGTAATGACAGGATTCCGTGTTGGCTACAATTGTGCTCAAGGTACTCTTGGAGTAACTCCAGACTTAACATGTCTTGGTAAAGTGATTGGTGGTGGGTTACCTGTAGGTGCATATGGTGGAAAACGTGAAATCATGGAACAAATTGCACCAAGTGGTCCTATTTATCAAGCTGGTACCCTTTCCGGAAACCCACTTGCAATGACAGCTGGATACGAAACCTTATCACAATTAACGGAAGCAGATTATGATCGGTTTGAACTGCTTGCTGATCGGTTAGCAACTGGTTTATCGAACGCTGCAAAAAAATATGAAATACCACATACAATTAATCGTGCTGGATCGATGGTTGGGTTCTTTTTCACGGATGAGAAGGTAACAAATTTTGAAAAAGCATCAACGTCAAACCTTGATTACTTTGCTCAATATTTCCGAGAAATGCTAAATCAAGGAATTTCTCTTCCACCTTCTCAATTTGAAGGAATGTTTTTATCAACGAAACATACAGAAGAAGATATTGATCAAACGATTGCAGCAGCAGAAGTTGCTTTTTCGAAATTAAAATAACTTGAAAAGCCTGTTTGCTTACTATGCCATGAGCCTAGTAGTGAATAGGCTTTTTTGTTATGACTATAAACCATCCGTTATGGCTTTAATCGCAAGGTACTCATGATCGGTTTTTGGTTTGATTCTTTTTCTTTTTTTGCATATTGAAAGGGAACTTGTCATAGATTGGTATTGTACTGACTATGACCGTAACAGAAGATAGAGAATATGTTGAGGAGGAATGCAGCGTGACACAAGAACACCCGTCTAAGTTATCATTTTCGATTGAGGAATCGGTTTGGTTAAATAAAGGTCAAGAAGTAGAAGAGATTTTAGGTATGTCTCTTGAGCCTGAAATTGTTATTGAAGAGAAAGATCATCATGTTTACATTAGAGGGGGCTTACGTCTCGTTGGAGAATATCGTCCTACTGGTACGAAAGAATCATCAGTTAATCCTACGCAATCGCTAATGGAGCAAGTATCTTTTCGTTCTGCAGGAGATGTGACGATATCAGATGATGGATCTGGGCAAATTAAACACTTTTTCCCAATCGATGTTACCATTCCACTCAGTCGAATTCAAAATTTGGATGATGTCTATGTTGAAGTAGATTCTTTTGACTATGACCTTCCAGAAAAGAGTTGCATACAATTAACAGCAGATATAAGTATTTCAGGTATGACTCAACAACAAGAAACGTATGAAAAAAGAGTGGAGAAGGAAATAGAAGAAGCAGCACAAAGAGATGAACTAAGTAGTAGACAACCGGAAGTGCCAGAACGAGATGCTACTCCGATTGAACAGCCTGAACTGAGTACTAGAGAAGTGGATACGAACAAACAATATGAATTTCGTAAAAGTGAAGTAGACATACTCGCTCAAACTGCACCGAACAAAGAAGTTACAATTCAAAAGGAAGAAACTATAGAAGAACTAGAGTCTTTAGAACAAAATCAAGCTTCAAAGGAAGAACAAGTATCAACAGCTTTTACATTCGAAGCAAAAAAGCGTCCTGAAGTTGATTTACAAGCAGAAAAGGTTGTACCTGAAACTAGCCAAGTAGAGGAAATTCATCAGCCGACCACTGCACAACCTGCTTTTGCAGAAGCTCCACCAACACCAAGATTTACGCAACAGGAAGAGGAGGAAACAAAAGTGACTTCAAATGAATCGCGTGAAGATGTATATGCAAAAGCTGCATCTGAAACCGAAACTGCAGAAGAAACTGAAAAAGTAGAAGAAGTAGAAGAGGTAAAAGCAAATGAACCTACTGCTAGTTCTGCTGAAACAGAAGAACCGGTTCTGGAAACTACAGAAAATGTAGAAGAGGTTCAAGAGGTCCAAACTCAACGAGAAACGAAGATTAATTTGGGGGCCCAAAAAGAAGTTGTTAATGAAGCGATTTTAGAAACTAGTTCAGAAAATGAGGGAGCAGCTGAGGCAGAAGAGAAGGCCCCAACCCCTCGTGAAGAAAATGCCCTATATTTAACAAAAATGCTCTCAAAAGGTGAAGAGAGATTTTCAAAATGGAGAATGTGCATTATCCAAGAAAATGAATCTCTTGACACAATTGCTGATCGTTACGAAATTAGTACGAGTCAAATTATGCGTATGAATCGCTTGCAAGGCGAGCAAATAGAAGAAGGGCAAATACTTTATATTCCAGTTAGTACAGGTACAGACTCTTAAATAAAGGAGAAGCGGTATGGAATTGTTGGATTGGCTAAAGGAGAACTATCAATGGCGAAACATTACATTTGTAAATGAAGCATTAATCGAGACGGAACAAGGTCGAAAAAGGTTGCGCTATTGGTCCGATAAAGCCCTCCTTGATTGGCATATTAAATGGCGTGACCATGTGAGTGTTACGCCGTATATGCTAGCCGACCGCATGATAAGGAGTAAGGAGCAGGAACCTGTACTTACTTGGAAAGATGGTTGGGTGAGTGTTCATGATGAAGTTGAAGAACCGGTCCAAGTAAATAAGTCGGAAGAGAAAATTGGGATGCTAATTGCAAAGATGATTGAATTTGGAACCCAGTCCCGGACCATGGTTGATACGATTCCTGAAAAGGAGCCTCAGTTTCGCAATCTTTATCCGAACTTGTCTTACCTAGAAGAAAGCAAAAGGCAATTTGTACGTTCATTGTTGAGTGAATCCAATCACCGGATGGAAAAGGTAAACGCACTGCGAGAAAACGTAAAAAATGAGAAAACTCCAATGCTTGATCCCATTACGTCACCTACACAAGCTAAGAAGGTGTATGAGGTCATTGTTTGGATTGGATCGGAGAACTATCCAGAGCGAGGCTACTATTCTTTGCGCCAGTTTCTCCTAAATTGGCTTGATGAATATGGAAAAGAATCACTTGAACGGTTATTATCTGGATTGTTTGAAAGTGAACACATGACAAAAGAACAAGCGATCCTCATCTTAACCGAATGTCTAAAGGCGTACGAACTTGATGCTCTTGTTACATTAGTTGAAGAGAACCCAACGAATCGACAGGTTGACGTAACATTGAAGAAAATAACGAATGAGTGGGAACTCTCTAAAGAGTTAGTTCAAATCGTTAGTGAAACAATTGATAAGAAGAAGGTGTTAACTCCATGATCCAAGCACAATCGCCGTATGATTCTGTGCTCTTTTATTATGATCTTTATCCACAGTCGGTTGAAGATTTCGGAAAGATAAAAAAAATCATAACGCATCACGGAGTCTATGCTTTAAAAGAAACTAGGATGGGACCTCAACAAGCCGATGAATTCATTCAAGCTTTAAGAAAGCTTACCAAACTGGGCTATAATAAAACTGTTCCTGTTATTCCAACAAAGTATGGTGAATATACGTTATTTACAGGAACGCATACGTATTACCTTATGCCATGGATGGAAGCTGGAGAGTATAGAGCAAAAGAAACAAAAGAACAAAAGTTAGCTTCCCAACTAGGCATTATTCATCACTTAACGGTGAACACACAGCCATTTTTAAAAGAGCAAGTTGAAGAAGCCTATAATCAGTTACTCAGACGGTGGGAAATGAGGAGGCTTGAGTTAAGGAAATTTGCTGACCAGGCGGAACGAAAGACTTATATGTCTCCCTTTGAACTCACTTTTTTAACTCATGCTTATATGCTTGATCAAATGGCTGAAGCAGGAGCGAATCATCTAACAAAATGGTATGAACGTTGCTTGGAAAAAGGAAAGTACCGTACAGTACTTTGTCATGGTCGCGTTAATCGCACACATGCGCATTTCACTCATGATAACGAGCCACTTTTACTCAATTTCGAGAGAGCTGCCATTGATACACCTTCACGTGAACTGGCTAGTTTCTGTAGGTATAGCTTCAAACACGCATATTGGGTAGAAGAAGAAATATTGCAATGGTTTGTCAATTACGAACGGCATCTTCCGCTTCTTGAAGAAGAGAAACACTTGATTTGCGCCTATCTAAACTTTCCTGAGCCAATTGCATTTGCCGTTGATGCCTATATTGGAAGGCAAGGCAGTATGAGAGAATTTGAGCATGTCCAACGACTTGAAAAGCGCCTAACGGCAATGCGTAGAGTACAACGATTGACGCAAAAGCTTATGGCCACGTTGGAACAACAACCAGAACAATCTTAGAGGGGTTGTCTCAAAACGAAGAATCTGCCCCTGCTTCACGTATAGCACTGTTTTTGGGGTCAGATTCTTGTGAGTCTGGCTCTTTTTTATTTAGATTAGCCGTAAGCTAATTGAGAAGTACATAACAATCATAATCGTTAACAATATAACATCAAACGTTGTTGGTAGAAGAAGTGTACGCAATAATTGAAAGCAGATGAGGGGAATGAGTATTTGAGCGAAGATCGCTCGTATTTTCAACCACCAACGTGGACGATTATGATGGTGGAAATGATTATGATAACGCCTGAAACGCCGACGCATCGTGACACCTCACTTTCTAGATTCCATATATTACGATATGCAGGAGTGTAACTGATGTGATACTACAAACTAGTAGGCAGCTGAAAAGAGTCCATCGAAAAAAGGAACTGATAAAGGGAAAAGAGCCCTTTATTTAGTTCCCTTTAGTATACAATTGAAAAAAATGGACGATGCTGTTATTGACGAATACGCACGATTCGAGCTAAAATATAGACACAATAAATGAAAGCGCAGATTAGGAAGAGTAAAGTCGGAACCTTTAAGAGAGAGAAATCAATAGCTGAGAGATTTCTTAAGATGTACGATTTGAATGTCGCCTAGGAGCAGCTTAGCTGAAATAGTATAATCATACTAAAAGTAAGCTAGGTCGGAGACTGACCGTTATCAGTTTAAGTGTGTAGTGCATATGTTGTTTTTGCGCTGCAAACAAAGGTGGTACCGCGAGTGAACTTTCTTCGTCCTTTGGATGGAGGAGTTTTTTTTATTTGTTCTATTTTAAGGAGGATTTAAAGATGAGTGAAGAAAAGCTAACGATGCCAACGAAATACAATCCACAAGAAACAGAAGCGAAGTGGTATTCATTTTGGAAAGATGGCAAATTTTTTGAGGCAACTGGAGACGAATCAAAACAACCATATTCGATCGTTATTCCACCTCCAAATGTAACAGGAAAATTACATCTTGGACATGCTTGGGATACGACGTTACAAGATATCCTTGCTAGAGTGAAGCGAATGCAAGGGTATGATACGCTTTGGCTGCCGGGAATGGACCACGCAGGGATTGCCACTCAAGCAAAAGTTGAAGGGAAATTAAAAGAAGAAGGACTAAGTCGCTACGATTTGGGTCGTGAAAAGTTTTTAGAGAAATCATGGGAATGGAAAGAAGAATACGCTAGTTTTATTCGCAATCAATGGTCAAAAATGGGCTTATCACTTGATTATTCTCGTGAGCGTTTTACGTTAGACGAAGGTTTATCAAAAGCAGTACGTGAAGTATTTGTAAAACTATACGAAAAAGGCTTAATCTACCGTGGAGAGTACATAATTAACTGGGACCCAGATACAAAGACGGCTCTATCAGACATTGAAGTGATCTATCAAGATGTTCAAGGGGCGTTCTATCATATGAATTACCCTTTAACAGATGGAAGTGGTCAAATTGAAGTGGCTACAACCCGTCCTGAAACGATGCTCGGGGATACAGCTGTTGCTGTTCACCCAGAGGATGAACGCTATAAGCATTTAATTGGCAAAACGGTGACCCTACCGATAACTGGTCGCGAAATTCCAATTGTAGCTGATGATTATGTTGATATGGAGTTTGGTTCTGGTGCAGTGAAAATTACGCCTGCCCATGACCCGAATGACTTTGAAATTGGGAATCGCCATAATCTAGAGCGAATTCTTGTTATGAATGAAGATGGAACAATGAATGCGAAGGCTGGAAAGTATCAAGGGATGGATCGTTTTGCATGCCGAAAGCAGCTTGTTAAAGATTTGCAAGACGAGGGAATCCTTTTCAAAATCGAAGAACATATGCATTCAGTTGGCCACTCTGAGCGTAGTGGAGCTGTCGTTGAACCTTATTTATCTACACAATGGTTTGTTAAAATGCAGCCACTGGCAGATGCGGCGATTGATTTGCAAAAATCAGAGGAAAAAGTAAACTTTGTTCCAGATCGCTTTGAAAAAACATATTTACGTTGGATGGAAAATATCCGTGACTGGTGTATTTCTAGACAATTATGGTGGGGCCATCGCATTCCTGCTTGGTATCACAAAGAAACAGGTGAAGTGTATGTAGGGCATGAGGCACCGGAAGATGTAGAGAATTGGAAGCAAGATGAAGATGTACTTGATACGTGGTTCAGTTCAGCACTTTGGCCATTTTCAACGATGGGCTGGCCGGATGAAGCAGCGCCAGATTACGAGCGTTTTTACTCTACGAACGTGTTGGTGACTGGTTATGACATCATTTTCTTTTGGGTATCAAGAATGATCTTCCAAGGACTAGAGTTTACAGGCAAGAGACCATTTGATGATGTCCTGATTCATGGGCTTGTCCGAGACTCTGAAGGAAGAAAAATGAGTAAATCTCTTGGCAATGGCGTCGACCCTATGGATGTTATCGACAAATACGGTGCAGATTCATTGCGCTTCTTCTTATCTACCGGCAGTTCCCCGGGAAATGACCTGCGTTTTTACTGGGAAAAAGTCGAATCAACATGGAACTTCGGGAATAAGATTTGGAATGCCTCACGTTTTGCCTTAATGAATATGGAAGGTTTAAAATATGATGAGATTGATCTAACTGGGGAGAAAACGATTGCCGATAAGTGGATTTTAACACGTCTTCAAGAAACAATTGCTGATGTGACACGCTTAATAGATTCTTATGAGTTCGGTGAAGTTGGACGTCTCCTTTATAATTTCATCTGGGATGATTTTTGTGATTGGTATATTGAAATGGCGAAGCTTCCTTTATATGGTGAAGATGAAGAGGCAAAGAAAACGACAAGGTCTGTATTAGCTTATGTGTTAGATCAAACGATGCGCTTGCTTCATCCGATGATGCCTTTTATTACCGAGGAAATTTGGCAACATTTGCCGCATCATGGCGAATCAATCACTGTAGCAGCTTGGCCAGAGAAAAATGAAGCATTCATCTTTGAAGACGCAGTTGCAGATATGGAGCTTTTAAAAGAGATGATTCGTTCTGTACGTAACACAAGAGCAGAGTTGAATGTACCAATGAGTAAACAAATTGAGTTATTAGTAAATGCAAAAGACGATCGTGTACTAGAGCAAGTCACTCGAGGACAAAGTTATATTGAAAAGTTCTGTAATCCAAGCAAACTTGAAGTAGGCACAAATGTTAAGGCGCCAGAGAAGTCGATGTCACAAGTTTTATCTGGTGTTGAATTATATATGCCACTAGCTGGCTTACTAGATTTGGATGCTGAGATTGCCCGTTTAGAAAAAGAGCTAGAAAAACTCAATAAAGAAGTAGAAAGAGTTGAGAAAAAACTCGGCAACCAAGGCTTTATTGCCAAAGCACCAGAAAAAGTAATTGAAGAAGAAAAAGCAAAGCAAGCAGACTATGCGTCGAAACGAGAAGCTGTACAAGCTCGCATTGCAGAGTTAAAAGCGTAATAGGGTAAATGAAATGGATAGAAAAAGGCCCCAATATATTGGGGTCTCAGATTGTCGAGAAACCCCACTTTTTTTAGTGGGGTTTCTCTTTTTACATTATTTTCTCTCTAAGGGTTAAGAAATAAATCATAAATGGAAGATTGCCAACCACCTCACCCTCTGGT
>NZ_JBWQTV010000030.1:0-52613 GCF_056619965.1 Halalkalibacter sp. HAAS-P014
CGCGTTCATTCTATTACCCGGTATTAGCACCGATTTCTCGATGTTATCCCAGTCTACAGGGCAGGTTGCCCACGTGTTACTCACCCGTCCGCCGCTAACCTCATAAGAGCAAGCTCTTAATCGGTTCGCTCGACTTGCATGTATTAGGCACGCCGCCAGCGTTCGTCCTGAGCCAGGATCAAACTCTCCATGAAAATGGTAAGCTGATTAGCTCAATTTGCATCACACTAGCAATGCAATAATAATTCGGATGAAATTTTCCCTATTGGGTAAATTTCTTTGACGAGATTTTAATATCTCTTTAATTCGCTTGGCTTTTGTTCAGTTTTCAAAGAACTCAGTGTGTCGTTGTTAGCGACTTTAATATCATATCAAGCAGATATAAAAAAGTCAACAACTTTTTTTGCGTTTTTTCATCAAAAAGTTTTTCTTTTCGACAACGAGATTAAATTTACCACCCTTTTTTATAATAGTCAATAGTTTCGATAAAAATATTATAATTTCCCTCGTCTCGAAAAACATTAGTCGAAACCAAACAAAAACGAGTGTGACATCATATCACACTCGTTGAATATTCGTACACTTACTCTGATAAGAAAATAAAATAAGCAAGGAATACAAAGAACAAAACATACATAATCGGATGAACATCTTTTCCTTTTCCTTTAGCTAACATCGTTACTGGGTAGAAAATAAAACCCATCGCAATACCTGTAGCAATACTATACGTTAACGGCATTGCAACAACCGTCAAGAAAGCCGGCACCGCAATCTCCAATCTCTTCCAATCAATTAATCTTAATGAAGACGCCATTAAAATCCCTACAACAATTAATGCCGGCGCAGTAACTTCCGCCGTTACTACCGCAAGTAATGGAGAGAAGAATAACGCAAGCAAGAACAATCCTGCTGTTACAACAGAAGTGAACCCGGTACGCCCACCTGCCGCTACACCTGAAGCCGATTCAACATAAGCCGTTGTTGTTGACGTTCCAAGGATTGCACCAATCGAAGAAGTACTAGAGTCCGCCAACAAAGCTTTACCAGCGCGAGGTAGTTTATTATCTTTTACAAATCCAGCTTGATTCGCAACAGCATAAAGCGTTCCAGCTGTGTCAAAAAAGTCAACAAATAAGAAAGTCAACACAACAATCAATAACTGTACTGTAAATACAGAAGACCAGTCTAGCGCAAACGCTTGGCCAAACGTAGGAGCCAAACTTGGAATTGCACCAACAATTTGCTCCGGCCTTCCAATAACACCCGTTACCATCCCTGCTACAGCTGTAATCACCATTCCATAGAAGATTCCACCTTTAAAGCCACGCACCATTAAGATAACCGTTACTACAACACCAAACACAGCAAGAAGCGTTGTCGGGGCATGCAAATCACCTAAAGCAACAGCTGTCGCCTCATAAGCTACAACAATACCAGCACCTTTCAACCCAATAAACGCAATGAATAAACCAATACCGGCCGCTGCCGCATACTTCAGTTCAGATGGAATTGCGTTAATAATAACTTCACGGATTTTCAAGACGGTAATTAAGATAAAAATGATTCCAGATAGAAAAACTCCAAATAGAGCAACTTGCCAATCAATCCCCATTCCTAAAACAACAGAGTAAGCAAAGAATGCATTTAACCCCATCCCAGGAGCAAGAGCAATAGGATAATTGGCTACAACTCCCATAATTAATGTTCCCATCGCCGCAGCTAATGCCGTCGCTGTAAAGACAGCCCCAATATCCATCCCGGCATCAGCTAAGATCATTGGGTTAACGAATAAGATATAAGCCATCGCGAGAAAAGTTGTCAACCCCGCTACCGACTCTTTTCTATAAGTTGTTCCGTGTTCTTTAAAACCAAAATAACGATCCATGATGTTTCCCCCATTTTTTTGACTTACTTGTAATATAAACGAAAAAAAGCTTCCAATTCATCTCGTTTGGAAGCTTAACTAACAAAAAAATTCATGCTGGCCCTATTTCAACAAAGGAACAGATTGATTTTTTCGTAGTCAAGCTTTTGACGGAAGCTTGGTAGAGACTTGCAGGCCATATTCCCACAATTATACGAAAAGAGTACTTTAATATACTTCTTCTTCACAAAAAGAAGTGTACCAATCAATCTGTTTGCTGTCAATAAAAAACCGAACAATTTTTATCGATATAATAAAAATGTTCGGTTTTTTCTATTTATTCCCACTCAATCGTAGCTGGAGGCTTAGATGTTACATCATAGACAACACGGTTTACATGCTTCACTTCATTCACAATTCTCGTCGAGATAATTTCAAGGACATCCCACGGGATACGCGCCCAATCAGAAGTCATTCCGTCAATCGACGTCACCGCACGGATACCGACAGTATAATCATACGTTCTAGCATCCCCCATAACTCCTACACTACGCATGTTTGGTAGCGCAGTGAAGTATTGCCAAATTTCGCGATCAAGGCCTGCCTTTTTAATCTCTTCACGAAGAATCGCATCTGATTCACGAACAATCTCAAGTTTTTCATCTGTAATTTCACCAAGCACCCGAATACCTAGACCTGGACCTGGGAAAGGTTGGCGCCATACAATTTCGTCCGGAATTCCAAGTTCTGTACCAAGTTTACGTACCTCATCTTTAAATAGGGTGTTGAGCGGCTCAATTAATTCAAAACGCATATCTTCCGGAAGACCACCTACATTGTGGTGAGACTTAATTGTTTGAGCTGTGTCTGTTCCACTTTCAATAATATCCGTATAAAGTGTTCCTTGAGCAAGGAAATCCATATCTGTTAATTGACCTGCTTCTTCGTCAAATACGTAAATAAACTCATTTCCGATAATTTTACGCTTTTGTTCAGGATCAGAAACTCCTTGCAACTTCCCAAGGAATCGCTCTTGCGCATCAATTTTAATCACTTTCATATTAAAGCCTTCACTAAATGTTTCCATGACACTTTCTGCTTCGCCTTTACGTAGCAAACCATGATCAATAAACATACACGTTAATTGATCGCCAATCGCTTTATGGATTAAAACCGCGACAACTGAAGAGTCAACGCCTCCACTCAACGCACAAAGAACTTGCTTGTTTCCTACTTGCTCACGAATCTTCTCGATTTCAACCTCAACGAAGTTCTCCATTGACCAGTCACCTTTACATCCACAAACCTCAAAAGCAAAGTTTTTCAACATTTCATTTCCAAATTCAGAATGACGAACTTCAGGGTGGAACTGAACACCATAGAAATTACGTTCTTCATTACTCATTGCTGCTACCGGAGTGGACGGATTAAATGCATCCACAACAAAACCTTCTGGCGGAGCAACAATTAGATCACCATGACTCATCCAAGTCGATTGTTCAATCGGTAATCCTTTGAAAATTTTTGATTGGTTTTCAACCTTTATCGTCGCCTTCCCGTATTCACGGTGATCCGCTGCGTCTACTTTCCCACCGAAGTGTTGGGTCATTAACTGCATCCCGTAACAAATTCCTAAAACCGGAATACCTAGATCAAAGATCGCTGGGTCACACTTCGGAGCCCCTTCAACATAGGCACTATTCGGCCCACCAGAGAAAATAATCCCTTTTGGATTCATCGCTTTTATTTCTTCAGCTGTTAGCTTATTGGAATGCAACTCACTGTACACACCTAAATCACGAATACGTCTTGCAATTAATTGATTATATTGTCCACCAAAGTCAAGTACAACGATCATTTCTTGGTTCAATTCAGTCATGCTTTCCCACCCTTTTTTGATTTCTTCGTATGCCTTCTAAATAAAAAACTAGAATTATACCTACTTGTCCTATGTTACAAGAAGGCAGAATTCTAGCAATTCATTCTGCCTTCATAGTCAGATTGTTTACGGTAATCCGGTAGAAACTCTTAGGCCATATTCCTAAGGATATACGAAGGTCATATCTTTATACACTTTTTAAATACTGATTCATTTTATCAGTGTGCTAATAGCGGGTCAAGAATCGATTTTCCGAACAAACTCAATCCAATTCGGCTTTTGTTTCGTCCAACTAGCAGTAGTTGGATGACCACCATACATAATCTGTTCGTACTCAACCGTCAACCTCATCATTTCTGTTGACTCGAACTCACTATCCATTCTCTTCGCATATTCCCTAAGTGTTTCACCGTCTTTACGTTCTCGCCCCATATATTTCAACAGCCAAAGTAAGCGATCGTAAGCTTGCAAAAAGGCAGCTTCATCATTTCTTTGGCTAAACCTGTGTAATGTATAGTATTTGACAATCCGTTTGTTTTTAACAACGAATACAAGCAAGAATAAAGCAATCGCACTAACTAGAAGCCATGAACCACTAGGGATATTCCACTCCCTTAAAATACCTTCTGATGCATCAGATTGTTCATCTTCTTCCTCAAGATTTGCAAAAACATCTTCAGACTCAGGTTCATTGCCACCTTCTAATCCAGCATCTTCTTCTCTCTCTTCATTTTCCCATTCAGGTTCAGCAAAGTCATAGGTGTTATCAAAACCACGAGTTGGTTCAAAAGGAACCCAGCCTACTTCTGGGAAATAGACCTCGACCCATGAATGAGCATTTCCATTTGTCACTTTATAAACATCACGCGAATCATCTAACGTATCAACAACTTCCCCTTGTGTAAATCCCTTCACCCATCTTGCAGGAATATCGAGTGACCTTAATAGGACAACCATTGATGTGGAGAAATTATCACAATAACCTCGCTTTGTTTCAAATAAAAACTGATCTACATAATCCTGCCCTTCATCCGGTATGGGAACATCTTGTGTCTCATAGCGAAAATCAGCACGACTAAAATAGGACTCAATTGCCTTTGCTTTGTCAAAGCGATTGTATTTATCAGCTGCAATATCCATAGCCAAATCATGAACACGCGAAGGAAGGTTTTCTGGAAGCTGAGTATAATAGTCATGAATGTCCTGGGGATCCTCATCCCTTGACAACCTCAGTCCTTCAACATCATAACTAAGATGTACATACTCATAATCATAGCGTTTAAGATTACTAGATTGACCATTTTGATAAGTGCTTGCTTTCCCCGTGTATCCATCTACAAATAACTCTACATTCATTATTCGATTATCAAGTAAGAGCTCGCCCGGGTAAAAAACATGATCATAAGTTAAAGACTCCTCAGCAAAAACAACTTCAGCACTTAATGTTTGTGAATCAGCTACACCTAACCCTTGTTCGTTATACATAAAATCTTTTCTTGATGCCGGAGTGGTTGTTTCCCATCCTTTACCAGTATAAAAGTCTTTTGTTTCACCACGCCAATAGTGCTCCTCAACTGCAGCTGCATAAAAGACCGGTGTGTCATCATCTACAAATCCACCACCTAATTGCTCATCACTGTCTCCATAACCTATACGCTGGGTCGCTTCACCCGAACCATTATCATCCATCCCTACTGCTGACCTAACAAACGGGACTGGGTCTTGCCACTGAGGCTCCGGCTTGGGCGATAATATCCCTAATATTCCACCGACTCCTATCAATAACACCAATAACACCGCAAGCCTTACAGGTAAAAATTTCGGCACCGAATAAGTAACCTGTTGTTCCATCATCCGATACATCGTCACTAGACCTAGTAAGAAAAAACCTATGATAAAGATTCGGATAATCGCAAATGTCGCATCATAAATAGTAAATGTATCAATGACGGCAATATAAATAATAGTGAATACTAGGAAAAACAGAATTCTTCTAGCTTGGATAGTCCAATAAAATAATAAATAGCTCATGATCGAAAGCAACACAAAAAAAAGAAAACTACGAAACATGTCGGTCAGTGCATACCAACCACCTTCTATCATTAACTCAATATTATTCTTAATATCTACTATCAGATAAAGAAACCAATCGAAAGTCAAAAAGGGCCCATCAAAAAAAACTAAGTAAAGTCCATAACAGATAATCATTGATTTTATTAACATGGAAAGGATAACCGGTACTTGCAAAAAAGTAATAAAGAAAAAAACAGCAGTTATAAAAACAAACACATAAATATATCCGGTATCAGTAATATACGGGAGAGGTAGAAGCCATTCTATTAAAAGCAAAAAGCTTAAGCCGTAAAGAAGAAAATCCCTTCCTGCTTTAACTTGCTTTTTTTCTAATCGCATAACTTACCCTCCCCTTTCATGTTCTAAAAAAACAATAATTCCCATGCTCTCTAATTTTTTCAAAAGACTTCGATCTTCTTCTTTCACAGTAGTCAAACATACTGTAACGTATATTCCTTGTCCTAAAAGCGTTTTACAAATATCAATTAATTGTTGTGTAACTGCCATGCATACATAGTAAACATTCATCCCTTTCCAATTCTGATACATTTGATGCACAATTGGTGTTGGTTGGGAACTTGGCATTACACACGCAAATACTTTCAACCCCTCTGAAATAGATCGTTCTGTCACATGAATGGCCAGCCAATCTGGATCCCTTACAGCTACAGTTACCCCATCCTCTCTCCTTGCAAGTTCAACCATTAAAGATGCCGCTAACTCAACTGTATATTCAAAGATCGGTTCAGAAGTACTTCTCATTGAAGGATCAAGTGCAATAACAACCCTTTCACCATGGTACGATTCAAATTCCTTTGTCATCAACTTCGAGGAACGCGCAGACTGCTTCCAATCAATTGAAGTTAAGCGATCGCCAGGGACATATTGACGTACACCGACGAGAGAACGCTCTTCCTCCAGAGATCTACGAAACCTATTCCCTCCAAGTTGTTTGGAGTTTCCACCAGCAGGTAGCGACCGGAGCTTACGGAAATGAGGATATACGAGGACCTTCGTACGACAATTCATCGTTTTAGATCGCTCAGATAAACCAAACAAATCGCCAAAAACAAGCGTTAGCTTCTCAAAAGAATGCGATCCTCTTCTCACATCAGTGACAGGGTAAGAAAAAACCAATCGCTTTTGAAAAGAAAAGAAAAAGAGGGCCCCTGATTTAGTATAGGTCCCTAACTGATCCGGAATCAGATCTTGCACACGAACATAGAAAAATGGTTGTAGCGCTCTTTTATGAATAACAACGGTTACCGTTAATTGTTCACCAGCCCTCAAAACGTTCTTGCTCAACTTACGCTCAACCTTGTGCACTTTAAAAGGATAAATCGCAACAAGAATAGTAGATAGGATAATAGTTAATACGCTATAAAAAAGAAACCAGCTGACAAAGCCACCTTGAAACATCGCATATGAGAAAGCAGCTGCTACAAATACCAGTAGGAGCAAATACTTAAAGTACGAACGAACATTACTTATTTCTTTTTTCACGAGCGTGTCACCCTATTATTTACTGGGATCTGAACGTAGCCAATAATTGAGTCAATGATTGATTCAGTCGTTTCATTAGACATTTTACTTTCAGCAGTTAATCTTAATCGGTGCGAAAGGACATACGGTGCCATGTATTTTACATCGTCGGGTAGAACATACTCTCTTCCTTGCATGAATGCATATGCTTGCGAAGATCTCATTAATGCGATCGTTCCACGAGGACTCACTCCTAGGTCAACAGCAGAATGCTTTCTTGTCTCATGAACAAGGTCGATCAAATACATTTTTACACCCTCACTAACAAGCACCTTCATAATCTCCTTTTGGATTTCTACTACCTCTGTCGTTGTCATTGTTGCTTCTATCTCAAGAAGAGGATCGTTATACTGAAGCCTACTTAGAACTTCAAGTTCTTCTAGTGCGGTCGGATACCCCAAATTTAGTTTTATAATAAAACGATCAAGTTGGGCTTCTGGTAATGGAAACGTTCCAGCATATTCAACCGGGTTTTGTGTAGCCATCACAAAAAACGGCCTTTCTAATTGAAGTGTCTCTCCGTCCACTGTTACACTTGCTTCTTCCAACGCTTCTAATAAGGCCGATTGTGTCTTCGGTGAAGTTCTGTTAATTTCATCAGCAAGAACGATATTGGCCATTATTGGTCCAGGCCTAAATTCGAACTGCTGCGAATGTTGATTGTAAATCGACACACCTGTCACATCCGAGGGCAAAAGGTCAGGTGTAAATTGAATACGTTTAAACTCAGCGCCAAGCGACCGGGCTATTGCTTTTACCATCATTGTTTTTCCAACACCAGGTACATCCTCTAACAAGACATGCCCTCCCGCAAAAAGCGCCACAAGACTTAATTCAATTTCTTGCCTTTTTCCGACAACGACCTTTTCTATATTGGTTATTACATTTTTAATACTCTCTAGCATCACTACCATAATTGCCTCCAATCTAAAACCATCCTAAATTCATGATACCATCTCACCTTTTAAAAAACGTTACAATTACATTACCAATTTTATGTTAAGGAATAAATGTTACATTGCTTGCATATATAAATAAAACCACAAAAATTGCAGTATATTTTCTAACACAAAAGGTAACAATAGCCCATACTTTATGTTAGGATACTTAAACCTAAGGAGGGATATAATGGGAGTAGGTTTGTTATTAATGATCATTGGTCTTTTCATTGGCTTTCTCACTTACGGTTATGTCGGTTTATTAATCGGATTTGCCTGTGCGATTGTTATCTCAATTATCGTAAATCAAATCATTTACAAACGAAAAATCACACAGTCAAAAGAGACCAATTTAACAAACGAATTGTCATAACACCACGCAATTGATTTTACTAAAACAACTTTTCAAAATTCCTCTTTCGTCCACTACTTTTTCTTATATGGCTCAATATTCCCCCCTTACTGTAGCATACTAACAGGAAAGGAGGGGTATTTCATGTATCGATTATATTCACACAATGATTTAGATGGTGTTGGTTGTGGTATCCTTGCTCGCTTAGCATTTGGTACCAATGTAGATATTCGCTACAACTCCGTTCAAGGGCTTGATTTTCAAATTGAACGTTTCTTGGAAAAGGACAGATTAGATGATGCATTGTTAATCACTGATCTGTCTGTACATAGCGAAAATGAAAAACGCATAGAGGACTTTGTCAGTAAGGGGGGCGATGCGACCTTACTTGATCACCACAAAACAGCTCTCCATTTAAATGACTATCGCTGGGGCTTTGTCACTGTTGAATATGAAGATGGTAGATTAGCTGCAGCGACTTCATTATTCTATGATTATTTAACTGACCAGGGCTTATTAGAACGTTCCTCTGCTATAGATGACTTTGTTGAGCTAGTACGCCTTTGGGATACTTGGGAATGGGAAAAAGACAACGTTCTCAAAGCAAAGCGACTAAATGATCTCTTTTTTATGATTTCCATCGATGAATTTGAGGAAAGAATGGTAAATCGCCTGCAAAGTCATGAAGTATTTACATTCGATGAATTTGAAGAAAAAATTCTTGATATGGAAGAAACGAAAATCGAACGTTACATTCGGAGGAAAAGGAGAGAACTCGTTCAAACTTTCATTCATGATTACTGTGTAGGGATTGTTCATGCTGAATCATATCATTCCGAGTTAGGAAATGAACTCGGAAAAGAGAGTCCACATCTTGATTACATCGCTATACTAAATTTAGGTGGAAAAAAGATCAGTTTTCGCACCATTCATGACCATATCGACGTGTCAGAGGTGGCCAATTATTTCGGTGGTGGAGGTCACGCGAAGGCTTCAGGTTGTTCGCTCACTAAAGAGGCTTATCAATTATATGTTGCCGAGCCATTTCCAATTGAAGCTTTGCGTATTGACGCCTTCAGAAACCAGCACAACGTTAAAGAAAGCACATCGGGTTCGCTTTATGCTGATAGCGAAGAAAATCGCTTTTTTATCTATCCAGTAAACGAAACAAAATGGATCGTTGAGAAGAATCAAACAGATACATCTACCTTTGCATCATTTCAAGAAGCAGAACGTCACATTAAACGAAACCACTTGGCATGGCTCGTACGCGATGAATTATTCGTGAGATTTTTAACAGAACAAGTTTTACACAAAAAGAAGTCATAATATGAAAGAGGCCACTGAAAAAGGTACGACTTTCACCTTTTCCAGTGGCCTCTAAGCCATGTATGGAGCCGCCGTATTCTTTTAAGCTTTTTGAACGAATTTTTCAAAAAGCGCACGGCGTGTGGAACCATGGCCTTCCTGACTCTAGCCGAGTGCCCTTGCCTTTAGGTCTATTATCTCTTCCTTACATCTTCAAAAGGTACGACTTTCACCTTTTTCAGTGGCCTCTATTATTTATTACGTAGAAGATTTAGATCAAATTCTGGGACTAACCTTTCATTCGCTGCTCTTCCAAGTAACGCCTCTATCGCCGCATAACCATCTTCCCCTAAATTTGCCGTAAATTCATTCACATACAGATTTATATGTGATTCAGCCACTTCAGGGGCTAATTCTTGAGCATGATTCATAATATATTGTTTTGAAGCTTCTCGATTTGCCCATGCATATTCAACAGAAGCTCTCGTCCATTTAGCAATCGCTTCAACATCAAGGGACTTGTGAGCGATAATCGCACCTAATGGGATAGGCAAGCCTGTATCTGACTCCCACCAGTTACCTAAGTCCGTCATCATATTCAAACCATATTCGTGATACGTAAAGCGAGCTTCATGAATCACAAGCCCCGCATCAATTTCTCCAGCTCGAACAGCTGGCATTATTTTATCAAATGGCATTACAACTATTTCACCAACACCACCTGGAACATTTTCGGCAGCCCATAATCGAAACAATAAATAAGCAGTCGAACGCTCACTTGGAACTGCTACTCTTTTACCCGAAATAGCTGCTGGGTGAGCTGTCAGTTCCTTTGTTAATACAAGTGGTCCACATCCTCTACCAAGTGCTCCACCACATGGAAGCAACGCATATTCGGACAATACCCAGGGCAGTGCAGCATACGAGATCTTTTGAATTTCAGGCCCTTTTCCTTCAGCTGCCCAATTGTTTGTAATATCAATATCGGCATAGGTCACATCAAGCTTCGGTGCACCAGGGATCAACCCATGCACCCACGCATGAAAGACAAAAGTATCATTTGGACAAGGAGAAAATGCAATTTTCACTTGAACACCTCCGGTAATATCGCACTCACTTTTTCTAATGTTACGAGCGCATCTTTTATACGCCAAGACTCGCGATCGCGCGGCCCTACTTTATTGGAAATCGATCTTATTTCAATGACATCCACTTCATTTTGCTTAGCAGCTTCAGCTACACCGAAGCCTTCCATCCCCTCAGCAACAGCGTGAGGAATTCGTTTCGCCATATCATCAGCTGTTTCTTGGGTACCAGTCACAGTTGATAAGGTTAAAATCGCCCCTTGGTGAACGGCTAATCCTACCTTTGATGCTTCATGAGAAATACGCTGAACTAGGTCTTCTTTGGCTCTAATCGTAGAAGAACCTAAATTCAACTCCTCTATCCCAAGGAATCCTTCATTGGACTCAGCACCAAGGTCAGCTGCGATGATCTCAGTAGAAATAACAAGTGAACCAATTTCTACTTTCCCTTCAAAACCACCTGCTATACCGGCATTGATAACAGTCTGATAATTCCCAAGTGCTAACGCTTTTGCTGCACTGGCTGCTGCTGCAGCTTGTCCTACCCCTGCAACAATTACCTCAAACTGCCTCGCTCCATCAAGACCACGTAAAATAGCCTCTTGCTCAGCAGGAACAGACGTAACAATAAGTACACATTCTTCCTTTTTATTTAAAGGACTTTGCAATTTATTACTCATATATATGCTCCCTTGCTCTAATCAAAGTTACTTTAGTTGATTGAATACTATTGTAATTTATAGCTGGCCACTTTGACCAGTTTAGCATATTGATGAAAGGTTATGATGACTTTGTCCAACTCGTATAAGCTACAAAAAAAGATGATTAGCAATAAGAACCACTACTAATCATCTTTCATCTTGGAACTTTTTTATATTACTCCAATTAAAATCGCAGCAATAATCAGTACGATACTAAATCCCCATACCCAGAAGAAAGAATAACGTATATGTTTCCCCATCTCAAGCCCAGCCAAACCAAGAGCTAGCCAAAGAGCTGGTGAGAACGGACTAACAAATGTACCAATAATATTTCCTATTACCATTGCATATGCTGCTGATGTTGATTCAACCCCATATCCAGAAACAATTTGTTCAACAACTGGAAGCAAAGCAAAGTAATAAGCATCTGTACTTAACACAAGCTCAAACGGAACCCCAAGGAAACCAATAATAAGGTGTAAATAAGGGACTACAAAAGCCGGTAAAAACATAACTAGATCGGTCGCTAATGACTGTAGCATCCCAGTTCCATCTAATATTCCAAGAAACGAACCCGCTGCAAGGATAATAGCTGCCATTAATAGCGCATTCGGAGCATGTGCCTTAATACGCTCCATTTGATCGTCTACTTTCGGATAATTAATGATTAAAGCAATGCTTAAACTAATCATAAAGACAAATCCAGCCGGAATGATTCCCCATACTAAGAAAGACACAACAATTAAAGATAATAATAAATTAACCCATAATAGCTTCGGACGTGCTAGCGATTCATCCTTTTTAGGAGCAGCATTTTCTGCTGGCATTTCAAGGGTAGCTGCTGCTTCTAATTCAGCACTCTCACTTTCAGTAAGTTTTGCAATTCGCCGTTTTTCACGCATTCCTAATATAACAGCCAAACCAATTAATAAAATCATTGCAATTATCTGTACCGGAATGAGAGGTCTCCATAACTCGGTCGGGTCGACCCCTAATATAGCAGCAGTACGTCCAATTGGCCCTCCCCATGGAACCATGTTAATAATACTAGCACTTAAACCAACTAATAGAAGAAGCAAGTATGGACTCATTTTTAACCGTTTATATAGAGGTAACAGCGCCGGAATGGTAATTAAAAATGTCGATGCTCCAGATCCATCGGCGTGGGCAATTGCAGCAATAATTACCGTACCAACTGTAACAGCAATAACATCCCCTCGCGATATTGCAATCATTTTATTAATAATAGGATCAAATAACCCCGCATCTTGCATGACTCCAAAAAAGAGAATAGCAAAAATAAACATGATAACAACGCTCATAACTCGGTCTATACCTTCACCGAATAAAATACCAATCTCCCCAAGACCAAATCCTGCTAATAAAGCACCGATGACCGGAACTAGTACAAGACCGATTATCGGAGTGATCCTTCCACTCAAAAGTAATATGACAATGATTAGTATCGTAGCGAATCCAATTATACTAAGCATTCATTTCTCCCCTTTCACTTAAATAAACGTTTGTTTAAAAAGAGGGATAAATGAAGCGAAACTGTTCACAATGTAAAACGCTTACATTTGGTAAAGAAACCAAATCCCTCTTTCAATATTTTCTGTATATATTGAAAATTAACATATACTGAAAGAGGGATGAAGCTTAAAAACATTAATAAAATATTGAGTATTAAATTATTTTTGTTCATTTTGTTCACAGCAAAAAGTACCGACGCTCAGGTCTCCCAACATCACCATATTTTTGCTCAGCTTTTACTTTCTTTATGGTTACCATATATTCCAAATAGCGTCTCGCCGTCGATCGACTTGCTCCAATTTCCGTGCTCACTTGGAGGGCTGTTAAGCCTTTTTCACCATTGCTCTTCATAATATCTTTTATCTTCTCTAATGTGATGCGATCAATTCCTTTAGGTAATTTCTCGTCTGCCTTTCTATCTTCTTCAGTTACCTTACTTACATTCAAGGTACTCAGACGATCAATTTCTTCTTGCTCTAATTTGTCTTTTGATAAAAAAGTGTGTCGCTGATAACGGAATCGATCAAGCGTCTGTTTAAAACGTGAAAAATCCACGGGCTTAACGATGTAATCAAATACTCCACCACGAAACGTCTCTTCAATAGTCGAAACCTCTTTAGCAGCTGTCATCATTATAATCTGAATCGTGGGATATCGTTTTCGTATTTCCCAAAATAACCCTAATCCCTCTACATCAGGAATATAAACATCTAATAGAATCAAATGAGGTAATTCCTCATTATTAAGATATTGTTCCGTCTCTTCTCCTGTTTTGACAGTTCCAATTACGACAAACCCTTCGACCTTCTCAACGAATTGCTTCGTAATTTCTGCAACCCTAAAATCATCCTCTACAATTAACACACTACATCTATCTTTCATTCAGCTCCTCCTTTCGATACACTCTTTTGGTATAGTTACAACAAAGCAAGCACCAGTTAATGTCCCTTCTTCTATAAAGATGTCTCCTCCTATTTCTGAAAGAACCTGCTTGGATAAGGCTAATCCAACTCCACGATTAAAACCTTCTTTAGTAGAAAAGCCATGTTCAAAGATATTCAAGCTTATTTCATCGGGTATCCCTTGTCCTGAATCTTCAATTTCAAACACGATGTCCTCACCAAGATCAGTAAAGAAAATAGAGACTACCTTTTCGTTACTCTTACTGTTCTTAGCTGCTTCAATAGCATTTTCTATTAGATTTCCTAATACCGTGACTAATGCATCACGTTTTTTATCTGATAGACGGTGAGTTAACTTACTATCTGGATGTATGAACAGCTTTACTCTTTGTTCATTCGCTTGATTCAATTTCCCTAACAAGATTGCATTAATCAGTGGGTCAGGTACTTTCTCGAATAAAAAGCGAATCCACTTTTGCTGGATATTGCTTTCCCTTCTTATAAATTCAACTGCCTCATCCTTCTTATCTAATTGAATCAATCCTAAAATGGTATACATTTTATTTGAGAATTCATGAGTTTGCGCCCTTAATGCATCAGCATATTGTTTAACTCGAGTTAGTTCCTTTGTTAATTTCTCAATTTCAGTTTTATTTCGAAATGTAGATACAGCACCAATTAGTGTCCCCTCATAGTAAATAGGAACTCTATTAACAAGTACAATGTGTTTACCTAATATCACTTCCCTGTCATATTGACTTTTTCCATTTTCAAGGACTTCATGCAGCTTAGAAGTTGGCAATATGTCTAATATAGGTTTGCCAATAAACTCTTCTGTTTTCTCTGCATTATCAAAAAGCAAGAGCATTGCTGCATTATTCACCATAGTGATACGACCACTATTATTAACAGCAATAATTCCTTCGTGTGTAGATTGTAAAATCGTTTCTTTTTGTAAGAGAAGATGCGAGATCTCCTCTGGTTCTAGCCCGAATAAAATCTTCTTAATATAACTAGCAATGACAATCGCACCTATTATCCCAAGTCCAACAATCGCTAGCAATACATACCAAATCTCTTTACTATAATTGTTTACAATACTTTCAACATCCTCATTTAAAAAACCGACAGAAACAACTCCGATTATCTCTCCTTGTTCAGATGTAACAGGAACTTTCCCCCGGATCGACTGCCCTAGTGAACCAACCGCCTTCGACACATATGATTCACCATCAACCAAAGCGCGATCATTATCTTCTCCAACCATTTTCTTGCCAATTTGATCTGGAATCGGATGAGCGTAACGGATCTCATCTCGATTTCCTACAACGATAAATTCTGCCCCCGTTGCCACTTGAATAGGCGTTACAATAGACTGAATAACCGTTGCAGGATCATCTAACTCAAATGCCTTTTGTAACTCTGGTATGCGAGCAACACTCTCTGCAACAATAAGGGCTCTTTCTCCTAGTTGCTCTTCTAGCGTATCCGATAAAAAGTAATGCAGAAACAAACTCATGATTGTAAAGATACATATAATTAATAGTCCAATTAACAAAATCATTTTGAGCTTAAGATTCATTTTAGACTTTGGTTTATTAAGATACTTTCTACTATCTTCGTTTTGAAACGAAATCATAACTATATCTCCTTTAAATTTTGCCTACTATATTCTAACACATTGAGTATTCGCTCTTATTTCAAGGCTATTCTCGTAAAGATTGTTGCTATTAGAAGTTTTTACTCGAAGTGAAATGAAGTGGAAGTCACTCGACTCCTGTGGGATTTAGAGGTAGGGGCGAGACCCCACAGGCGCAGCCGAGGAGGCTCGGCACCTCCTAGCGGGTGCGAGTTGACTGGAGCGAAATGGAACGAACATGTGAATACACGCAAGCCCAAAAACAACAAAGTATGCGAGTCAGTCTATTTCAGAGTAGTATCGCCCCTTCCTCTCATATAAGGAGAGTGTAGTTTGAGTGATAGTAAAACTTGGGCTTTCTCATTACTACATCAAGTAAGCAAGAAAAAGTAAGGTTGTAGGCACACAAAAAAAGCCATTTAAGGCTTTTTAAAGTCTATATCGTAATATTATATTTTCGAATTTTGTATAGTAAGCTTTGGCGAGATATCCCTAGCAACTCAGCTGCTTGAGCTTGATTTCCTCCTGCCTTTCCTAGCGCATCTTCAATCGCCTGTTGTTCATACGATTGGAGTTGTTCAGGCAATGGAGTATTACTCTCATTAACAGAAGGCGCTACAGACGAACTTTCTGTTTCCTTTTTATATGCTCGAATTTCTTTTGGGAAATCTTCCAACCTCAAAATAGCATCGACACTTAAAACAGCCGCTCTCGCCAGTGCATTTTGTAACTCACGAATGTTACCTGGCCACGGGTAATTTGCTAGGTGCTGTAAGAGCCCTTCCTCCAATTGATAGTCTCTTTTATGCTCTTCAACTAACTGTTGAAGTAATTGATGCGCTAATAATGGGAGATCTTCTTTTCTTTCGCGCAAAGCAGGCAGATTAATGCCAATGATATTTAATCGATAATAGAGGTCTTCTCGAAACTCACCATTTTGAACCATTTGCCATAGGTTTTTATTCGTTGCTGCTATTAATCGTATATCTACTTTTCGCTCTTGTGTACTACCAAGTGGCGTAAATGTTTTATCTTGAGTCACTTGTAAGAGCTTCGCTTGTAGCTCCATCGAGATTTCTCCGATCTCATCAAGGAATAGTGTTCCCTGATCAGCCACTTCAAACTTTCCCTTCTGTGATTGAGCAGCACCTGTAAAAGCCCCTTTTTGATAGCCAAACAATTCACTTTCAAGCAACTGACTCGGAATCGCAGCACAGTTCACTTGAACAAAAGGTTGCCCCTTGCGATTACTTTCTAGGTGAATCGCCTTAGCACATCGACTCTTTCCTGTGCCACTTTCCCCTTGCAAAAGTACAGTAATAGTTTGTTTTGAGACTCGTTCAACCAATTCAAATACTCGTTGCATTTTTTCGCTTTTTCCAACCATACCGTGCAGGTTATTCTTCTCTCTAAAAGCTTCTTTTAAATAACGGTTTTCATTATTTAAATTCAACCATTCAATTGCACGTTTAATCACAACTTTTAACTCATCTGCTTGAATCGGTTTTGATAAATAATCATACGCTCCCATTTTTATTGCTTGTACCGCATCTTCTACCTCTCCATATGCAGTACATAAAATAAAGCATACGGATTGTTCACGTTGATTATCTTCATTCCATTCTTCTAAAAGCTTGATCCCTGTTGTGTCCGGAAGTAATATATCCATTAATGCGATATCGATATACTCGCTAGCAAAAATTTTCTTTGCTGTTTCTCCATCCGGAGCCTCAAATATGTTGTACCCTTCTTTTTCTAAAGTCAGTTTCATTAACCTTCGTAACTTTTCATTATCTTCAACAATTAAAATGGTATAGTTCATTGTTTCACCTTCTCATCGCTAACCAATGGTAAATACACAAGTACAGTCGATCCAACATTGACCTGGCTTTCTACTTCAATTCGTCCTTGATGCTCATTAATAATATCATGAGTGATCGACAAACCTAAACCAGTGCCCTCATGCTTTGTTGAGAAAAACGGATGGAAGATTCGTTTTATTTTAGATTCATGGATGCCGATCCCATTATCCTCTATCGTTATTTCTACGTACTGCATCTTTTTGCTTACACATACTTGTAACAAGTTACCATTCCTTTTCTTCATCGCATCAATACTGTTTAATAAAATGTTTAGAAAGGCTTGTACCAACTGATCTCGATCTCCTAATACATACAATGCAGAATTCGGAACCGATAAGTCTAAGTTAATATTGTATAGTTTCAATTGATGGGACATTAGACGAACAATTTCTTCAATTAGATGTCCAATATTAATCATTTGTTCGTGATCTTTATGATGGCGACTCATCTTTAAGAAACGAGTTACAAGCTCATTTAATCTCCTCGATTCTTCCTGGATATCTGAAAGCGCCTCTTTAATCATCGCAGGGCCTGGCCCATTTAAGTTTCGTTCACTAGCTACTAATTCGAACTCGGCCTCAATCACATCTGACGCTAATCGAATCGTCCCTAATGGATTTTTTACTTCATGCGCAAGTCCTGCTGTCATTTGTCCGATGGCAGCTAAATGCTCGGATCTTTGCAGATGTTGTTCTAACTTTTTCACCTCGGTATAATCCCAAAATGTCGTTAGAACTCCAATAACTTTTTCATTCTCATCCATTAAGGGCGAACTTGCTGCTTTTAGTGTTAATTTTTTCCCCTCATCATCAATATACGAAATCTCTTCTTCTGTTTGTTCAAATTGCGCATGATCTTCTATAAATTTAGACACGTGCTTTCGCAAGCCTTTTGATGGTAGACGGTCATATCTTTTACTAATAAAATCCTTACGCTTGGATAAGAACAACTCTGAACCTGCACGATTAATTGAGGTTATCGTCCCTTCAGCATTTGTTGTAAAAACACCATACGGAAAAGACTCCAATATACTTTGTAAAAACCGTTCTTTCTTTTGAAGTGATTCAGCCATATGCTTCATTGCTAATGCTAGTGTTTGGATCTCATCTTTATCTTTTAATATATTTAATTGCCAACCTTCACCTTTTGCATATTTGGCTGTTTGCTTCGTTAACTCTTTCACTGGTTTAACCGTCCATCGTACACTCATAAAGAGCAAGCCTAATCCAGAAACTAAAAGAAATAACCAACCTATTGTCAACACTTTTATCAGCGAGTATACGGGGGCATAAGCTTGTTCCTTTGGTTGAAATGACATTGTATAGAGTGGCAAATGGTCAATAGGATAATAACCGACAATCGCCTCTTTATCAAAAAGACTACCTTTATAAAGACCCATTCGCCCCTTATCAAAGCCCGAGAAAACATCATACCTTGCTATCGATTGAAGAACATCAGCACGTTCCTGTGTATCAGAAAAAACATCTCCTTGATGTGTGATTAATAACGTTCTTCCTTCCATGCCAATCTTCGTATTTTGAATAAATTTATTTAAATAAGAAGGACTCACTCTAGCAATAAGAGATTCTTGTAACTCATCTCCAGTTTGTTGAACAGGAATAGCAATAAAAGTAGAAAGTGAGTCATGGGCAGCCCCTTTTTTACTCGTGATAAAGGCCGACTCTCTCCAACTCATTTCTTCAAACACTTCAAATTCTAGCTCTTCAATCATCCTATTGGTGCTTCTTCCAAGATTATTAACACGCCCATCATTTGTATAATAGGCTATATCTAAAAAAAAGGGATCCTGCAAATATTCCGTTTCCAAGCGTTCAAGCAAACGTTCAGAGTCATGGTCATCATGATAATTTTCAACGATTCTTTTTAAACTATCTTGTTTTGCCAAAAACAATTGTTGTGTTTGATTAGCTGTTGTTCTAGCCGCCTGTAACGTTTGCTCATCAGCTTGTTTTTGCAAAGCAGATTGCGACATTGCAATTGCTAAGATGAAGATAATTGTAATTGGAATAACAACAAGTAAAAGACCTAATACAGAAAATCGCTGCGTTAATCCTTTAGGAATCAAAATCTTCATGTTTCACTCCTTTTAGGTACTGCTTTATTAAGTTTACCATAACGTTGCACCACCTTCGCCAAAGTAAAGAGTGGAATCAAAAGGGTTGCCTTATACCTATCCCCCACACATAAGATATCCTATGCTATAGGAGTCCAACCAAGTAAAAGACAACCCTTTTGCTATTTATTATTAACTAGTAGCCCAGTGGCCAACCGTTTCTAACGCTGATTCATTAGGGAATTTTTCTTTAAATATCCGGTAATAAAGCAGCTCTTGTTTTGATCGAATGGATATTGTTTCTTCCTTAATCGCATTCTGAAGTTCAACATCACTTATTGCCTGATCAGCATAGTCCGAAAGAACATCTACAGCTCCACTTCCCTCGGAAAACTCTGCTTTCTTTCTCCATAAAATATGATCGGGCAACTCACCCTCGAAAGCTTTACGTAAAATGGCCTTTTCCATCTTTACTTTTGACGATCGTTTTAATTCTGCTGGGATTTTCAAAGCGTAATCAATTAACTCTAAATCAAGAAAGGGGACTCTTCCTTCTAATGAATGAGCCATGCTCATCCGATCTAACCGTTGAAGATTAATATTATGCAATGAATTAATGATGCGTACTAATTCTCTATTTAGCTCTGATGATTCTTTTAGATCTTGTAAGTAAGCATAACCTGAAAACAATTCATCTGCTCCCTCACCTGATAAAACTACCTTTACATGTTGTCGTGCTAGCTTCGAAACAAAATAACAAGGAATGGCACTACGAACTAAGGATGGGTCATAAGATTCAAGATGATAAATAACTTCAGGAAGTGCTTCTATTAATTCACTTTTCGTATATACATATTCATGATGACTCGTATTCAATGCTTTTGCGACATCTCTTGCAGCTTCAATGTCTGGGCTTCCTTCAATTCCAACACAGAATGAATTTAGAGGCGCTTTCCCTTGATAGTGCTTTGCTGTTATTGCGGCTATTAAGCTGCTATCTAGTCCTCCACTTAATAAAACTCCCAGAGGTACATCTGCCATAAGCCGCTTTTGTACAGCCATTTCCAACTTTTGTTTTAAGCCTTTTAGTATTTCCTTATCATAATCTCCATTTACAGAAAATAATTCTTGGGATCCTTCCACTTTTCGATAGCATACGAAACCTGTTTCAGGCGTATAATAATGCCCTGGTGGGAACTCTTTTGCCTCATCCGTAACAAAATAGATCGATTTAAGTTCAGAAGCAAAGATCATGTTTCCCAATGCATCCTCACCATAATAAAGAGGTTTAATTCCCAAGGTATCTCTCGCTGCAACAAAGGTGTTGTTTTTCACATCGGCAATCACAAAAGCAAACATTCCATCAAGCTGCTTAATCCCATCAACCCCTACCGATTCATACATTTTAAGGGCTACTTCACTATCTGATTTCGTTAAAAACTCTGTATCCTTTTTCAATTCTTCTTTTAATGCCTGATAATTGTAGATCTCTCCATTACATACGATGAACTTATTCTTTTGTACATTGGCAATTGGTTGGCGGCCTTCCTCTACCCCAACAATGGACAATCTTCGGTGACCAAAATGAAATTTGTTAATTTGCAGATGATCACCCTCATCTGGACCCCGATGTTCCATACTTTTTAAAATGTCATTCATTGTTTCTTTTTCGATTGGACCTGTTACGGCAATAATGCCACACATATAATAACCCACCTTATAATTGATTAGATTCACATTCATACTAAGCAAATAAAAAACCTGCATGTCACGATTAGTTCATATGGAAAATAAGGTTAATATTCCCAACTGAAATTGTTATAAAGCAGTGGAGCAAGCGAATCATCGCAGCTCCACCCCTTTTTAAAAATAGATCATTCTTCGATTAGACCGTTTTGAACAAGCCATTCTGTTGCTACTTCTGTTTCATTTTTTTGTTCAATATCTACTAAAAAGTTTAATTCTGTTACTGTTTCTGTATCGAGTAACTCAGCAACTGGTGCTAGTAGCTCCTCTAACTCTGGATACATTTCTAGTACTTCTCCTCGAACTGTTACAGCAGCATTGTAAGCTGGAAAGAAACCTAGGTCATCTTCTAAAGGAAGTAAGTCAAAACCTAAAATACGGCTGTCCGTTGAGAAACCCATTGCTACATCAACTTGTTCATCATTTAACGCTTGATACGTAAGACCAGAATCCATACGAACAACATTTGAACTACCAAATTCAAAGCCATACACTTCTTCAACACCTGCTAGACCGTCTGGACGAGACGCAAATTCAGCATTAGAGGCAAATGTTAAGTCACCTGGATTTTCATTAACATAGGAAGCAAGATCCGTAATAGTTGTAATCCCTAAATCAGAAGCGATCTCTTCTTTCATCATTAATGTATACGTATTATTTAAGTTCGCCATGTCTAACCATTCAATTTGATTTTCCTCTCGATCGATCTCTTTTACCGTTGTATAAGCTTCTTCAGATGAAGCAACTGGATCTTGGCCTAAATAGTTTACAAGGCCAGTTCCTGTGTATTCCCAATACAAATCAACTTGAGAGCTTTCTAAAGCTTGACGTAACACTTCACTTCCCATATTTGTTGCTTCTTCGACTTCATAACCTTGGTCTTTAAGGTAAATAGACGTGATTTTTGCTAATACGAATTGCTCCGTGAAATTTTTCCCTCCAATTACTAACTTACCTTTACTATCATCACTTGTTTCTTGATCCCCACCACATGCAGCAAGTACGAACATAACCATTGCTGCTACCATAAAAAGAATCGTTTTTTTCATAAATATTCCCTCCATATATGTTCTATTTTACTTAAGCTGCATCTACTGAATCTTTAGATCGTTGTAAACCCTTTGGGATTACAACCTTTTCAGATTGACGAAGCATAAAATCAACAAGAATAGCTAACAGCGTTACTGGGACAGCACCTGAAAGTAAATAATCATTGCTTCTCATTACAATCCCTGTAAAAATATAATCCCCTAGGCCGCCTCCACCCACTAAGTAAGCTAGTGCAGCCGTACCAATGTTCATGACAACTGCTGTTCTAATACCTGCCATAATAGGATACATAGCATTTGGCAATTCGACTTTTAATAACGTTTGACTTGGTGTTAAGCCCATTCCTTTTGCTGCATCTTTTAATGCTGGTTCTACTGAGTTAATTCCTGCCACTGTATTTCGTAAAATCGGTAACACTGAAAAAGCAAAAAGAGCAAAAACAGCTGAATTAAAACCGATTCCTAAATACGTCATCACGATCGCTAGTATGGCAATACTTGGAATTGTCTGTCCTAAACTCGCCGTATTTAAAATAATCCACTCAAATTTTTTAAAGCGTGGCCTTGTCACCAATATCCCTAAAGGAATGGATACGACAATCGCTAAAAGAGACGAGACAAAAACCATCAGAATATGTTGCCGTAAAAGATGTAGAAATTCACCTGGCCGATCAAAAATAAGTTGGAAATGTCCAGCTTGGAAGGCCCAAATGAAAAACCATATAATCAGGAAAAGAAATGTTAATTTGAACAGCTTTGTAAAAAGTTGCTGCTTCTTCATCTTTTCACTCCTTTCTACTTAAGCTGTTTGAGAATTTACTTGCAAATAAGTTTGAATGTCTGAAATCGAAAGAGCTCCAATCGGTTTGTCATTTCGATCAACAACGATTAGCTCATCACCATTACCATCGAGCAACATTGCTAATACTTCACGTAAGTTTGTATCAATTGCAATACGTGGTTTTGCTACTTTTCCACTTATTGGTTTTAATTTATTTTCGTTTACTAAATCAGCAATCGTATATAGACTTAAGCTTTTAATCGAACGGTCTTCACCAACAAATTGTTCGACAAACTCATTCTTTGGTGTAGACAAAATTTCTGCTGGGCTACCATACTGCATAACCTTTCCATCCTTAAAAATGGCTACACGATCGCCCATTTTAATTGCTTCATCAATATCATGTGATACAAAAAGGATCGTTTTTTGTACTTCCTTTTGAATTTGTAGAAATTCATTTTGAATATGAGTTCTAATAATGGGATCTAGCGCGCCAAATGGTTCGTCCATCAACATAACAGGTGGGTCAGCTGCCATTGCACGTGCGATTCCGACGCGTTGTTGTTGTCCACCTGAGAGCTCATGTGGGTAACGTTTTCTGTACTCGTCTGGAGCTAGTCCAACAAGGTCCATCAAATAGTTGAAACGATCACGTGTTTTTTTTCTGTCCCAACCAATAAGTTTTGGAACAATCCCAACATTTTCTTCAATGTTCATATTTGGAAAAAGACCATTACTTTGAATGACATATCCGATCTTTCTTCTTAATTCAATTTCATTAAGAGAAGAAGTGTTAGTTCCATTTATTGAAATCGTTCCTTCTGTAATCGGCACAAGTCGATTTACCATACGTAATAAAGTTGTCTTACCACAACCAGATGGACCTAAAAATACTGCTATATTCCCCTCTGGAACAGTAAAACTAACATCATCAACAGCCTTTACATTGCCGTCATATATTTTGGTTACATTAGAAAATTCAATCATCCTATTCCCTCCTGCAGTTTAAAATTAAGCCCCTTTTGCCGTTAACTTTCGTTGAATCAAGCCTAGTATTGTATCAGCGATAATCGATAATAACGACACACCAATTGCACCAACGATTACCATGTCACGGTTAGAACGGGAAATTCCTTGATCAATAAGAACACCTAATCCTCCAGCGCCAATAAAAGCTGCAATCGCTCCAATCCCAATACATAACACTACAGCTGTTCGTATCCCCGCCATAATAACCGGTAATGCAATAGGAATTTCGACTTTGCTTAATCGTTGCCACGTTGTCATACCAATCCCTTTGGCAGCATCCCTCATATTCGGGTCTACGTTATTAATCGCAACATAAGTATTACGGATAATCGGAAGTTGCGAGTATAGGACCAAAGCAATTAATGCTGGTAGAAAACCGATGCCCTGATTAAAGATTGCTAGAATCGGGATCATTAACCCGAATAAGGCAATACTTGGGATGGTCATAATAATAGAACAAATTTGTAAGATTACTTCTGCTAATGCTTTATTTGTTGTTAGATAGATACCTGTAGGGACACCAATCAATAGTGCGATCACAATGGCTAAACTAACAAGCTGAAAGTGTTGAACCGTTAATTCAATAATAGTTGACCAATTATTCGTCGTATATTGAAATACACTTTGCAACTTATCCACCTCCTCATTTATTAAAATAGTTACTAGATAGTATAAAAACGTTTCTTACAAACTTTCCAATGCAATTCCTATGCCAGTTTTTATTTTCATCATAAAAAAGCTCGTCAAATAGCGAAAAATGTCGTAAAGTACAACATCTCGAAGGTCATATAAAGGTAATGATTTCCTATTAATAGATAACAATAATTGCCCTCCTCTTATCTGCCCATAAAGCAATTTTGTAAAATTTTTTTTACATCAATTAAAATATTTTTACATATTTCTTAACCTTCATAAACAACACATAAAAAAACACCGGATTCCCGGTGCTTATAGTAAATTCCCTTACCATATTTCTTTTTGACCTTCACTGTGAAAATATTCCATCGATGCCGTGAAAAACAAATACAACCCTGCTATTCCAAACTTCAATATTTCCTTATCTGACAGAAACCGTATAACTCCATTAACGTCATCAACCGGTCTGTAACTTTCTAAGATAAAGGCAAATGTCTGTAGGGTATGTGGATTCTTTACATTACTCACATATCTTCTAGATAATCCTTCATGCATTTCATTCGTGCGTTGATCCCATTTTTCAACTGGCCTATTAGCATATAAAGAAAGTGAATCGGCTATGAAGTCTCTAAGTTTTATGGAATCTTGGTGCACGTTGCCAACAATTAAATCAAGATAGTTCTGTCCTCCATCTTTTCTTGGGGCCATTAAGTGACAATCCATATATGCGAATGGTTGAATACGTTCGATAACCTTTTTTATATTCTGTGACTCTGCTTGAGTAAAATCAAAAAAGTCTCTGTTCAAATTAACGCGATTAGAATTATTTCTTCCTCTTAGCCTAGCAAATGGCTTCGTCCGATCATACCCCCAAGGATTTCCTACAGGGATATAGGCGATGTGAAAATTAGCTAGCAACTTATCCCTAAATTCTTTATCTGGGAAGGTATCATCCCTAATCTGTTCCATAAAACTTAAACTATATTGAGTTGACTGCCATTCTGATCCATGTAAACTCGCTAGTACCATAATGGACGGCTTGCTTTTATCTCCTAGCTCGATTAAGTGCATATCATATGTATCACTAGCATCTTTTCCAATAATAGAAACCTCTTGAAATTGTGCTACCCTCTCTTCAACCTTACGATAAGACTGGTAATGAACAGAACCATGAAACTCATAGGGGATCGTCATTTTTTCCGGTAGCACTCTCTCCTTTCTGTTATGTTTACTACCACTTATTTTCAAAATTTCACTATAGAGTTTTTTCCACATTCAAAACACCTCGCTTTGACATAAATTCGTCCCACCCTCCCAAATGACATAGTCAACCTCTTTATAAATGACATACTATGTAAAATGAATAATAAGGAGGGAAATTCATTGAATATCGTGAGTACATCTAACGATCAATATTCTCAGCACTTAGGAGTGATGCTATACTCCTTGTTTGAGAACACAAAAAGGAGAGAACTCCTTAATATTTTTATTATTGATGGCGGTATATCAGCAGTCAATAAACAAAAGCTTAACAAGGTTACAGGCAAGTTCAACAAAGACATCACATTTCTCACACCAGATAACGCCCTTCTTAAGGAACTGCCAACAGAATCAACCATTGGCTACATCACAAAAGAAACCTATTATAGAATTATTCTACCTAAATTATTAGATAAAAGTATAAAAAAAGTTTTGTATCTTGACTGTGACTTGATAGTGAAGGAAGACATCACCGAACTATGGAATACCGATATCAAAGACCATGTTCTAGCCGGGGTCGATGAGTCCTGCCTTTTTGACTCGATAAAAAGAAAGAGATTAGAAGAAGAGTTAGGCCTACCAAGAAGATCCCCTTATTTTAACGCGGGCGTATTATTACTGAATATAGAGAAATGGAGAGAAACTAGAGCGTCCAGTCGAATCATTGAATATGTAAAAGAACATCCAAAACTAACATTTATGGATCAAGATGCACTGAATGCAGTTCTTCATAAAGAGTGGCTCCAACTTGACTACAAGTGGAATTACACCAGATACCACTGGAAAAAAATATTAGTTGCTAAGCCTGCAATTATACATTTCTGTGGACGGAAAAAGCCATGGAACTCAGAAATTCGTTTCAAAGAAGACTATTTTAAATATCTAAATTTATCCATGTGGAAAGCGGAAGAAGAACGATTACAGCCTAAAGTTTCTGTAATTGTACCTGTCTATAACACTCAAAAATATTTGAAGAGATGTTTAGATTCATTATTGAATCAAACCTTTAAAGATATTGAAATAATCATAATCAACGATGGATCTACTGATGATTCTCAAAAGATCATTAATCAGTATCATGAGAAATACCCTAACAAAGTCGTTCCATTCATTAAGGAAAATGAAGGACTAGGTATTGCACGTAATATGGGCATCAAAAAAGCAAGAGGTGATTATTTAGGTTTCGTTGATTCTGATGATTGGGTCGAACATGAAATGTTTGAGAAATTGTACAAAATGGCTAGTCGTGGGCATGATTTTGTTATTTGTGATTTAGTTGAGATCAAAAAGAAGTATAGTGGCCCTAGAGGGAAAGGACGGAAAAGACGAAAAGTGCGCGAGGTACGTAAGGTAAAAAGGGGTTTTACAGGAAGTTCTTTCAGCCATCGTCAAGCCGTTTTACATTCTACTAATGCTGCATTTGCTTGTAATAAACTAATCAAAAAAAGTTTATTTGATTTCAGTGTATTTACCGATAAGTGGTATGAGGACCTCGGCACCATCCCTTTATTGTTAACAAACGCTAGTTCACCTGCCTACGTCGAGGAACCATTCTACTATTATAAAAGGCGGCCTAACTCAATTACTAGCAGCAACGACAGCAAAACTCTCGGCGTTCTCCACTCATGGAAAAGGTTGCTTACACAAGCAAATCCAAAATACCAACAAGAGATCGTATTTTCTGTAGCAAACAGCATTTCATCGTTTCTAATCTATAAACCTAAATTTGCAGCTCAATTCATTTCATTTGCTAAAGAACACCAAAATATTATTAAGAATAATATTTACTACAAAGAAGCTATTCAACAGGGTATACTCAAGGACTTGTTTAACTAAATAATGTAAATAAAGAATAACTAATTATAGGAAAGGCTTTGCGACAGTTTAGAAAAACTGATAAAAAAGCCTTTCTCTATTATTTGCAAAACATAATAGGTACAAACTCTTTATTCATAGTTACATATAATCATGTGAAGCATTCAAATAATTGCATTGCAGGTATATCCTTACTAAGTTATCTTGTTGTTCATCCTACTTTTTAAACATTCTTTTATATGTGTTGTATAAACAACACATCGCATGAACTATTGGTATCGATCGTTTTTAATAGAAACTATAATAAAAATAATAAATTGAGGGAGCTGGTTTTAATCCTAACAAAATTGGAGGTAGTAACTTGAAACAAACAAAATTGTGGACGAAAGACTTTATTATCATGTCTTCCACGTCTTTTTTCATTTCATTAGTCTATTTCTTACTAATGACAACATTAGCTGTTTATGCCATTCAACAATTTAGTGCTTCAGAAAGTATGGCTGGTCTTGCAGCTAGTATTTTCGTTATTGGAGCCGTTTTTTCTCGTCTTTTTACGGGTAGATATATTGAAACAATTGGACGTAAAAAGGTGCTTTTTGTAGGGCTTTTTTTATTTTTGATAGCAACCTTGCTCTATTTTACCGTAACAAATATGTATCTGTTATTGTTGGTTCGCTTCATTCACGGAGCTGCATTCGGAATATCAACAACCGCTTTAGCAACCATTGTAATGGATATCATCCCCAAGGAACGTCGCGGAGAAGGAACTAGTTACTTTTCACTGAATATTACCTTAGCAACATCGATTGGTCCATTCCTTGGCCTATATATTAACCAACATGCAGACTTCTCAATGATCTTTATCGTATGTACCATTCTTTCTATTATCAGCGTTATTATTTCATTATTTTCAAAAATCCCACGGTCAATGATGACAGATGACCAGCGCAATTCCCTAAAAGGGTTTAAATTATCAAATTTCTTTGAGAAAAAAGCCGTCCCTATTTCATTAATGATTACTATTATGGCGTTTGTTTATTCAGGAATCTTGTCTTTTATTACTACCTATGCAACTGAAATTAATTTAATAGAAGCTGTAAGTTTCTTTTTTCTTGTCTATTCAATCGTTCTCTTAATCTCGAGACCATTCACTGGCAAATTATTAGATAAAAAAGGAGATAACTATGTTATCTATCCAGCCATCATTTCATTTTCAATTGGTCTATTGATTCTTAGTCAATCTTACAATAGCCTCACCCTTCTCTTAGCAAGTGTGTTCATCGCACTCGGATTTGGAACGATGCAATCTTGCTTTCAAGCCATCGCCATAAAAGAGTCGCCACAGCACCGGGTCGGACTCGCGACTTCCACTTTTCTTATTTGTATGGATTTAGGAGTTGGAATCGGCCCTTTTCTATTAGGTGCCATCATTCCGATGTTCGGCTTCCGTGGATTGTATCTAACATTAGCCATTGTGGTTTTCTTATGTATCTTTTTATACTATTCTCTGCATGGGAAAAAAGCTGCAGATCAAAAAATGTATTCAAAAGCGAGTTAGGAACATTACAATTAATATATCGCGACAGCACTCTTCTATAATGAGGCGTCCATCATGCATGGGAGCCTCATTTTTATTACTACCTTAGAAGCTCAATAAAGAAAAAAGCCTCTCAAAAAGTGCACTGAATCCACAAGAAGCAACCCAAAAATCCTGACGTTACTCCACATAAAGTTTAGCGGAAATAAATTTAAAATGACCTAAGATAGTTAATTGCCGCCTCAGCATATACCTCAGCAGATTCTACTAAATTCTCCACTGATACCCTCTCATCATACCCATGGATAGTGTGTTGCAGCCCTGGACCATAAAGGACGGTATCAATGCCATTGCGTCGGAAATGACTGGCATCACTTGAAGCAAGCAAGAGTACGCTGAAGACGGGTTCTTCCATTCCGAAGACACGCTGGATTCCCCGTTCTGTTGCTCGCACAATTGGACGATGCTCTAAGGTCCAGTTTGGGTCATTGTAGGGTACCATTGGCTCTACAACCACACCTGGGGCTACAGCACTGACAAGATTCCTAGCAACATCAAGTACAAACTCAGGTTTCATACCAAATGGAATTCGGGTATCGACTTTAATGATACATTTGTCTGCGATGACGTTCACATTTGTTCCACCCTGGATTACACCAGGATTGTAAGAGGGACGATAAAGTAACTGTGATAGTAAGGGATTTCCTAGACGCTGAGATAGGAACCACTCAGTATTGTACAGAAGTTGACCAAGCTCTGCCGGAGGCGTTGCCTGGAGCTCCAATAGCTTTGCTAGCGCTTCGACCGCAGCAGCTCCTCTTCGCACAGCAGATATTCCAGAAAGTGGATGTTGGCTGCCATGCCCAGCCTCACCTGGTATGGTCACCTGCATCCATCCCTTGGTCTTCTCACCGGCATTCGGATGATAAGGGTGCGTTGGTTCACCAATCAGACAAGCATCACCCTTAATCAACCCTTTATCCAGGAGCGAGGACACCTCAATGCCACCAGTCTCTTCATCCGGAGAGGCAATAACTCCTAGGCTACCTTTCAAATTAAGAGTGGGGGCTAATTCCTGAAGTAGTCCTGCCACAAAAATCTGTGATGCTAAGCCTCCTTTCATATCGGAGGCTCCCCGCCCCAACAGCATACCTGACCTAACTTCTCCTGAGAAAGGTTCAAAGGTCCAACGTGAACGATCACCTGCAGGTACGACATCTGTATGTCCACAAAATAGGAGGCGTGGACCATGTGTCCTGTTTAAGGGAGCATCACAGACCACGGTGACCAGCCCATTTTCCTTGCGGCGATGCTCGGTAACGAAGAACCCTTTTGCTGCTAAGTAGTGGCTAATATAGCGTCCGATTTCCACTGACCACTTCTTAAACTCTGGCGATGGATTTACAGATGGAATTCGAATAAATGAGGCAGCAAGTTCAACTAATTCTTGTTTCCTTGACCTTATCAGTTGCCGGACCATTCTGTTACTCATATAAATACATCCCTCCATGTTCAGCATTCGTCGTTGTATCTCTATACTATTCTATGTGCTGTTCCTAGAACATATCTCTTGGGGGACTTAATTGTAAAATTATTCCACAGAAAATATAAAACAAAGTTGGAAAGAGGGGCGTCAAAATAGGAGGGAAAGAGCCCTTATAGTGGCTGTGACTGGTAGAAAGATCGTGGAAGAGGAACTCTTCATTTTTTTTGTGCATCACAGTGAAAAAGTTGCTGCAGATGGAAGGATGGATCAAGGATGGACGTCATGATTAGTGGAATCATTTTGTTAATGTTATCCATTCTGTAGTTGCCTTTAAATTCCTGTTTCTAAAAACTGGTTACAAAAAGGGATATAGGGAAAAATAATAGAAAAGGAGGGATAAGAATGAGTAATCAAGAACACAGTCATCACGTTCACGAGAACCATCCTCACAAGCACAGTAGTGCTTGTGGTCATACGAAAATACGTCACAATGACCATATTGATTATGTCCATAATGGGCATTTGCATCACGAACATAATGGCCATTGGGATGAATGTAACATTCCCGTTAGTGATAAGAATCCTGATGGATGTAATGAAATTAGCTGCGGCTGTGACCACTCAAATGATTGTGGTCACGAATTAGTACCACATGGTGATCATATGGACTATTTAGTAAATGGACGATTACACCATGTTCACGGAGATCATTGTGATGATCATGGCCCCGTGGAACTTGTACAATAATCAATAGAGTGAAAAAGGTGGTTCTCAAAAGACTTTTTGCCTTTGAGACCACCTTTTCTTATCATATTCTTAAATAGGTTTAAAAATAAATTAAGAATAGATACAAAAAAATGAAAAAAGAAGCCTCTCAAAAGTTCAGTGAACTTTTGAGAAGCCTCCGTTAATTAACCTCAATGTTAGCAAAATGTTAGCATTTCACTCTCACCTTACCAACAAACCCAATAATACCAAGGGTTCGAGGGGCGGATTACATCATGCCGCCCATTCCACCCATACCGCCCATGCCGCCCATGTCAGGCATGCCTGCGCCACCAGCATTTTCTTCTGGTTGGTCAGCGATAACAGCTTCAGTAGTTAGGAACATAGCTGATACACTTGCTGCGTGTTGAAGCGCAGAACGTGTAACTTTTGTTGGGTCAACAATACCAGATGCAACCATGTCTACCCACTCGCCAGTAGCAGCGTTGTATCCTTGGCCTACGTTTTCACCTTTAAGACGCTCAACGATAACAGATCCTTCAAGACCTGCATTGTGTGCGATTTGGCGAACTGGCTCTTCAAGAGCACGTAGTACGATGTTAACACCAGTAGCTTCGTCACCGTCAGCTTGAACTGCTTCAACTGCTTTGATTACATTTACAAGTGCCGTACCACCACCAGCTACAATACCTTCTTCAACTGCAGCACGAGTTGAATTTAATGCATCTTCAATGCGTAGTTTACGCTCTTTTAGTTCGGTTTCAGTTGCAGCACCAACTTTAAGAACTGCTACACCACCTGCAAGTTTAGCAAGACGCTCTTGTAGCTTTTCTTTATCAAACTCAGAAGTTGTTTCTTCAAGTTGAGCTTTAATTTGGTTAACACGTGCAGCGATTTGATCAGCAGCACCTGCACCTTCAACGATTGTCGTGTTCTCTTTTGTTACAACAACTTTTCCAGCGCGTCCTAGTTGATCAATTGTTGCAGACTTAAGGTCAAGACCTAGGTCCTCAGTGATCACTTCTCCACCTGTTAATGTTGCAATATCTTCAAGCATTGCTTTACGACGGTCACCAAATCCAGGAGCTTTAACAGCTACTGCGTTAAATGTACCACGTAATTTGTTCACTACAAGTGTCGCTAGCGCTTCACCTTCAACATCTTCAGCGATGATAAGGATTGGCTTACCTTGTTGCACAACTTGCTCAAGAACAGGAAGAACTTCTTGAATGTTTGCAATCTTCTTGTCAGTGATAAGAACGTATGGGTTATCAAGAACTGCTTCCATCTTATCAGAGTCTGTTACCATGTATGGAGATGCATATCCACGATCGAATTGCATACCTTCAACTACTTCTAGCTCAGTAGAGAAACCTTTTGACTCTTCAATAGTGATAACGCCGTCGTTTCCAACACGGTCCATTGCTTCAGCGATGATAGAACCAACTTCGTCATCAGCAGAAGAAATAGCAGCAACTTGTGCAATTGACTCTTTTCCTTCGATTGGCTTAGAAATGTTCTTAAGCTCTTCAACTGCAGCTACAGTAGCTTTTTCAATTCCTTTACGGATTACCATCGGATTCGCACCAGATGTAACATTTTTAAGACCTTCACGGATCATAGCTTGTGCAAGAACTGTTGCAGTTGTTGTTCCGTCCCCTGCAATATCATTTGTTTTGCTAGCTACTTCAGCAACAAGCTTAGCACCCATGTTTTCGAATGCATCTTCAAGCTCGATTTCTTTTGCAATCGTTACACCATCATTAGTAATTAATGGAGAACCGAATTTTTTCTCAAGAACCACGTTACGTCCTTTTGGTCCAAGCGTTACTTTCACAGCGTTTGCAAGTGCATCAACACCACGCAGCATAGCGCGACGAGCGTCTTCACTAAACTTAATATCTTTTGCCATGATAATACCTCCTAAAAGTTATTTTATATGTAGAGACTAAGCTCTTTCGTTATTAGCCGATAATTGCAAGAATATCGCTTTCACGTAAAATTAAATATTCTTTTCCTTCGTATTTCACTTCAGTACCAGCATACTTTGAAAAGATGATAGCATCTCCTTCGCTTACTTCAAGAGCAACGCGCTCACCGTTGTCAGTCACACGACCAGTACCAACAGCTACCACTTTTCCTTCTTGAGGCTTTTCCTTCGCAGAATCTGGTAATACAATTCCGCTAGCAGTTTTTTCCTCTGACTCAACTAGTTCAATTACAACACGATCACCTAATGGCTTTAACAAGGAAAACACCCTCCTTCAAGACCTTTAATTTAATTTTATTATTAGCACTCAAGTGCGTCGAGTGCTAACACAATTATTATAATAATCATAACTGGGTTTATTTGCAAGCTTTTTGCAAAAAAAAATTGTTAAATTTCCACTCGTTTTCTTTACAAAAGTTTATAACCATCGTGTAAGAAACCCTACATAATCAATACTATAGTTACATAATGTAGTAAAAGGTCAAGCCATAAGAGAAACAAACCTTCTTTATCTTATCCAATATAAACCATCCTAATTCACAGTACTTCAATATTGCATCAAGGCTTTCCTTCAGCTTTTATGTAATACATATGGTAAAATATGAAGATGCATTTTGAGAATTTTTAACAAAGGAGTATTGCACATTGAATAAACGCTATTGGTGGATTCTAATTACATATGTACTAATGCAATTTTCCGCAGTTCCTGGTGTCTTGCTATTACGCGAACTTGGCATACCACGAGAACAAATTCCTGGAGTATGGACTTTATTTAGTTTCAGCATGGGCTTGATCATTATCTTGCTTCTGCTACGTCCCGATATGAGAGAGCGACATCTTAGAAAAGATCGCTCCACAAGAGGGGAAGCCATTCGGTGGTCCATTATAGGGGTATTTTTAGTATTTGCTGCTCAATACGCAGCTGCCTTAATTAATATGTTTGTCTTTGGAGTTGAACCGGGTTCCGAAAATACAGAGGTTATTGTGAATTATGCAAAAGCTTTTCCTGCTATGATTATTGTGGTTTCTATAATAGGCCCAATCCTTGAGGAAATAGTTTTTCGTTTAGTTATTTTCGGTGCACTGTACAAGCGCTTTAACTTCTGGATTGCCGGCTTTGTTAGTTCCTTTATTTTCGCTGCGATCCATATGGATTTTGAGAATTTACTGATCTATACAGCCTTAGGCTTTGTATTTGCCTTTTTATACGTTAAAACGAATCGTATTCTCGTTCCAATTGTGGCACATGTAGCCATTAACCTGTTTGTTTCTATTGTTAATGTATTATTAGCTGATCGCCTTGAAGATTGGATTGAACAGTTAGAGCAGCTTGAACAAACAACATCATTTATCATTGGAGGATTATTATGAAAGCATCTCCCATGTTTATGGCACTCCTCTACTTTTCCATCGGTGTGTTACTAATCTTTTTTGCCATTCAAAATGTTAGCAATGCTGGTTGGAACTTTTGGAGTTATTTAATTGTTTCATTTGCTGCAGTCGATTTCATGATTGCTTACCGCTTTTATCGCTTGCGTAAAGTAATTAAACAACTTCAGCAACAAAATAAGAAGAAGAAAGACTAGTAATACACTGAAACTATATTGATCTAAACGAAAAGGGGATGTGCCAAGAAGGTCTGAACTTGACCTTTTGACACATCCCCTACTTTCACGATCTATCCCTCAAAATTTAAGCCACTTTTTTTAATTTTGCTTCAAAACGTGGTTCTTTGCTTCTCATTTTACTACTAATAGCATTTTTCAAATATGGTAATACCCAACGATCTCCACCGTAGCGTCCTGCATTTGCACCTGCTACTAAAATGAACATCGAAATCATGATCATCCAAGGATTTGTCGAAATTGTTCCTGCAAACAAGAATGACATGTTCATCACGACACCGAAGAATGCTGCTGCTGAAGTTAGTACACCTAAAATGAGTCCTAATCCTACCAATACTTCTCCCCACGCTACAACTACACTAAATAAATCTGCATTCGGAATAGCGAAGGTTTCCAAGAATGTTACGTAGTTCGGATAAACAAGCGCTTCTCCATTCACTACTGGATTTGCTACTGATCCTTGTAAATATCCACCTGCATTAAAATCTCCTGTTACTTTGCCCCAGCCTGCTGTTAACCAAGCCCAACCTAAGTAAACACGTAAGAATAACCATAAACCAGCTATATATTTGTTTTCTCTGAAAAATTGTCCAATCATTATAGAAATCCTCCTTTTAGTATTGCTCAACTCTTCACAAATACTTGTGAATGTTTTCACAACCTTGTTATAACCATAGTATAAAACATCAAAACAGGCTTGACTACCCCACTTGGCTAGTTGTCAAACTTTGTTCACTATTTCACAAACGGTAACTAAAAAAGAGTGTTGCCATTGTTGGCAATCACTCTTTGCTCGCTTCTTCTCGTTCTCTCTCTAACCGTTTAACTTTTCGATACGTTAAGTAAGAGACCCAAATACTAAATTCATACAGCAGTAATAACGGCAGGGTCACCATTAAATGAGATAAAATCTCTGGTGGTGTTATAAAACCAGCGATTACAAGTAAGATAAAATAAGCAAATTTCCTAAATTCGGTTAATAAAGCCGGAGTTAAAATTCCTAACCGTGTAAAAAACATCATGATCACTGGCAGTTGAAACAACAATCCAAACGGAATTGTTACTTGAAATAAAAATTGAAAGTACTCATTTATACCATATTGTTCGGTAATCCCTAATCGTTCAGATAAATTCCCCATAAACTGTACGATAAATGGGAATAGCACAAAATACGCAAAAGATAGCCCCGTTAACAGCAAAATAAAAGCAAACGGAATATAGGCAAGTGTTGCTTTTCTTTCTTTCTCATGGAGTCCGGGACTAACAAAAGCCCAGAGTTGATATAAAATGATCGGAAAAGTAATAATAAGTGCACTCGCAAACGCAAATGTCATAAAGACCCGTATCGGATCTGTCATTTTAAATGCATTCATCGGTAAATCTTGAGCTGTAGGTGTGCTTTGTAAGTAAGTGATTAATGGTGTAGCTAAAAAAAAGCCGGCAATAAGAGCCACAATGAAGAAGACTAAAGTTATCATAATTCTTCGTCTAAGCTCCACTATGTGGTCCATTACCGACATGTCTCGTTGTTCCATTTATAGCCCCTTCCTACTTAGGCTTTATCGTTATCTTTTTTCTTATTTTCATCTTCATCTGCTAAGCCTTTTGTTGCATTCTTAAACTCACGTAATGTATTTCCAGCAGCTTTTCCTAACTCTGGTAACTTCTTTGGACCAAAAATTAATAAAGCAACGATCGCAATTAATGCGATACTACCTGCGCCTAAACCACCCATGGGTAGCACCTCCTTGTCCTAATTACTATTATAGAGCGTGTTAAAAAAGATAGCAATGACTCCTTATGGTTGGAAATTTGTACATGCTATCTAAGGTACTTCTAGTAGGCTAAAACTTGTCCCATTTTAATAACCTTTTATACCGGGTAATGCTTTAAAAAATACACTAATGCTTGTAATTCAACTGAAAGGTCAATATGGTGGACGCGTACCGAATCTGGTACATCAAGTCTTGCTGGAGTAAAATTTAAAATGCCTTTTATCCCTGATTCTACTAACTGATCAGCAATCTTTTGTGCTGCAGCTTGTGGTACAGTTAAAATAGCAACGGTTACCTCAGGGTCCAGGACCTGTTTTAAGTCTTTTAGATGGTGGATGGTTACTCCACCTACTTCCTCACCTATTTTAGTCTCATCCACATCAAAAGCCTTCACAATGTGTGTATTATTATTCTTTGAGAAATTATATTGTAAAAATGCAGTTCCTAAATTTCCAACACCAACTAGAATAACCTTCGTTAACTCATCATGATCAAGTGTTTTTCGAAAAAAGGAAAGCAAATAATTCACATTGTAGCCATATCCTTTTTTTCCAAGCGCACCAAAATATGAAAAATCACGTCTAATTGTTGCTGAGTCGACTTTTACGGCCTCACTTAATTCTGTTGATGATACTCTTTGTTTTCCCGAGGCAGAGAGATTCTCCAAGAACCGATAATAGAGTGGTAATCGCTTTGCTGTTGCCTGTGGAATCTTGGTTTGATCAATTTTCATCTATTGCCTCCCTCCTATTATCCTTTGTATGGCTTTAAGAATAACGTTATTGTACACTATTTCACACAGTTTGTAATCGTTTTACAAAACTGTTCATTAAGTTGTTGAGAAATCTATTCTACGATACACTAAAGGGAATAAGCAAAAGATTTATTTTTCCTATTTTTACTTGAAGCTATATATACTGAAATGTCATCTAGTCTAAATAAAGCAATACAGAATTAACTTTAGTTAGTTAGGAATGAAAATCATGATTATTTTACAATGTATAAATATTTCTAAAGCATTTGGGGTTGACCCCATCTTAACAAATATTAAGCTTGATATCCAAACAGGAGAGCGCGTGGCCTTGGTTGGTCGAAATGGTGCGGGAAAATCAACCCTCTTAAAAATCATTGCTGGTCAAATTTCTCATGACAGTGGGCAAGTTATGATGCCAAAAGGAATGAATCTAGGTTATCTAGCACAAAACACAGGTCTTGAGTCTGAATTATCGATCTGGGAAGAGATGTTAACCGTATTTGCTCCACTTCGGAAAATGGAGCAACAAATCCGAGATATGGAAATGCAGATGTCCGACCCAGATTTACTTCAAAACAATCAAAAATATGAAAAGCTTTTAAAAGAGTACGATCAACTTCAACTTTTGTTCAAAGATAAGGGTGGGTACCAATACGAAGCTGATATTCGTGGTGTGCTCTCTGGAATGAACTTCGCAGATTTTGATTACGATACAAAAATTGCAACGTTAAGTGGCGGCCAAAAAACAAGACTTGCTTTGGCAAAGCTATTGTTAACTAAACCGGACCTCCTTATTCTCGATGAGCCTACTAACCATCTTGATATCGCAACGCTTACGTGGCTTGAGCAATACCTAATCGGTTATAAAGGGGCAATTTTAATCGTTTCCCATGATCGTTACTTTCTCGATAAAATCGTTACTTCGGTTGTAGAGATTTCAAGAGCGAAGTCAACGAAATATCCAGGCAATTATAGTGCCTACCTAGATGAAAAAGCGAAACGTTATGAATTAGAATTAAAACAATATGAAAAGCAGCAAGATGAAGTAGCAAAATTAGAAGATTTTATTCAACGAAATATTGCAAGAGCATCGACAACGAAGCGAGCACAAAGCCGGAGAAAACAACTGGATCGCATGACATTACTTGATCGTCCAGCAGGGTCAGAAAAGTCAGCTTCCTTCTCTTTCATGATCGAACGACAAAGTGGTAAAGAAGTTCTCCGAGCGACTGATCTTCATGTTGCTTATGGAGAGGAGACGATTTTTAAAAACGTAACCTTCGATCTTGACCGTGAAGAAAGTGTTGCGTTAATTGGTCCAAATGGTGCAGGAAAATCAACGTTATTAAAAGCATTGATGAACGACATCCCTCTTACAGACGGGACGATTCGTTTTGGCAGCAATGTAACAGTCGGCTATTACGATCAAGAACAAGCAAATTTAAAATCGAACAAGCTTGTTCTCCATGAGCTTTGGGATGACCACTCACTTTTGCCTGAGAAAGAAATTCGCACGGTGCTTGGAAACTTTCTTTTCAGTGGCGATGATGTGTTAAAGCCAGTCTCTACTTTAAGTGGGGGTGAAAAGGCTCGACTAGCGCTCGCTAAGCTAATGATGAAAAAAGCAAATCTTCTCATTCTTGATGAGCCTACTAACCATTTAGATCTTGAAGCAAAAGAAATATTAGAAAACGCCTTAATTGACTATCCAGGAACATTGTTATTTGTATCCCATGATCGCTACTTTTTAAACAGGATTGCAACGAGAATGGCTGAGCTAGAAGATGGGCAAATCACCAATTATCTTGGTGACTATGATTATTATATTGAAAAGAAAGAAGAAATGGCTGAGCGTGAATTGTTGAACCAGCAAGAAAATGCTACATCAAGTCAATCCACTAGTACTTCAGAAGGAATACAATCAGACAAACGTTCCTATGAGCTCGATAAAGAGGCCAAGAAAGCCGAACGACAACGTCTGCGAAGAATTGAGGAAATAGAAAATAAAATCGATTCTCTCGAAACTGCACTAGCTGAAAAAGATGAAGCACTTTGCGACCCTGCTATTTATTCAGATCATGAAAAAGCTCAAACACTGCAACTAGAAATCGATGAAACACAAGCCACCATTGAAGCACTCATGGAAGAATGGGAACAGTTACAGGAATAAAACAAAAGGGGGTCAGACACCGCTTTACTTCGATAAAGCAGTGTCTGACCCCTTTTGGTAGTAATGTGCCGATACGACACAGAACATCGATGTAGCTGCTGCAACCACTCCTGAATCATTTAATAGCAATAAAGCAAATGATGCAACTACTCCTGTTTGCAAAAATAGTTGCTTATCTAAGCCTTCGAGTTGAAGCCTTTTGCGCCACAAGATAATTGCTCCGAGTAAATAACTCGTTACAAAAAGTTGCGTCCAGTTCGAATGTCGAAAGATCTTAACATTCATTGCTAGCTTTCGCTGTATCGTATCAAAAATATAGCGAATGTCGCCACTTAATAACCGTTCAAACGCCATGCCGATATGAGTTGGTTCTCCAGCTAATTGGAGTACATATAAAAAGATAAACAACACACCGATTGCCCCTATAAAAAGTAGAAGTAGAACTTTCCAAGACCATTTCTCAAAAATAAGACGATACAAGAAGAACGAAAAGGCAAGCCCTGCCGACAACGTCGCCCCGGCATTCGTGCCTAATGTATTTTTCCCCAATACGACAACCACAAGCAAAAACATCAAAAATACACAAACCACCGAAATCCATTTCCGTTGATTCTCTATTAACGGACTCAATACCATAATAGCTGAGATCAAGTATACTCCAGCAAATTCATTCCCAATCCCGTAATATCTAGCCCCAATAATTGGGTCATACCCTAAATAAGAACGTTGCATTAACTGGGATCCCAATAGAACATCCACCGTTATCAGAAAGAAGGTGGATACTCCAATCCAAAAAATTGGCTTCTTGCTTCCCTTTTCTATAAGATATCCACATAATAAGGAACTTGCAATCAGTAAGAGTACAAACCCACTTACTCCAATTGATTTCACAACCCCAGATAGCGCTAGAAACCAAACTGGTGACCAGAGAGCTGACAGCAATATCAGTCTTGTGATGTATCGCCATGTTTGCCTCTTGTTCGAACCAAAAAACCCATAAATAGCAGCTCCAATTAGCGCAACAACAAGGCATGTAATATAGATTGAAAGAACGCTTGCTCGACTTTTGTAAATTAAAACGACCTCATCAACCGCATGGAAAAAAGAGAGTTTATCCACAACGCCAATATCTTCTTGTATGATTACATTGCCGGGAAATCTATCAGCCTGCAAATTAAAGGCTGACAAAAAGGTCGGAACTAGATCAAGGCTGCTCATAATATATTTTTGTCTTGTTGTACTTGATGTGAGGAATCCTCCTGGTTTCTCTCCCCAATAAAAGACAGGAGCTAATTGTTGTTTTTGATCGTATGCTTGTTTGTGCATCATAGGAGAAACAAGCCAGAGCTCTTTCACCTCAACACGAGCTCTTTCAATGAAAGAACTTAACTGTTGTAATTGGTGAGCTTTTTCATTTTCAAAATGAGAATCCTCCATATAATGCATTTGATCATAGAGCCGGTAGAAATCTCCCCATTCTATTACGAGAAATCGTCTTCCACTTTCCCCACCTGTTGATAGTTTGTTAATAAGAAATTCAGAATCCATCTCAAGGCCCTTAGGAGAGGCAGCGCTGCTTTTCACTGCTCGATTTATTTGTCCATTGACATAGCCATTTTGATCTACTGCTAGCAAAGAGCCATAACGAATCCTTTCTTCTAATAGATCACTATGACCATACACTTCTCGTCCAATTCCTGCCTCTTTTAACATTTCTCCAAAATCACCGATATTCCCACGATGAGTCCCTTGCTCATTTTTATTGTTCAATCTGTGAAAATCAGGGTGTACCAAACCACTCACTTGTTCTTTTCCAGTTAACTGTTGCAACCATTCACTTGCTTGAAATCCGTTTATTTGCTCATCAGACTCATAACTATTCCACCCTTGTACACCAACTGCCTTTACCCCGGCTCCCATTGTGACCATATTATTAAGGTATGAATAAGGTCCATCCGGCCGTATATTCATTGCTCCAATTGCAGCATCCTGCCACAGGGTAGTCTCTCCCGTTTTGTGGATAAGCCAATCTGCTTCAGTCATAGACAGTCCAGGTACTAATATTACAAGTATTTCAGTACCATCCCTATCTGTTTCAGCATAGCTATCAACCGGAGATATCAAAATTAAACCAATTACACATACAAAAAGAATGCTTCTCGACATCGCCCTCAAACCTTTTTGGCTAATATTCTGAAATATCCACACTATCCACATAGTTATCAACAATAAAAGTCCCTATTTACTAGTACTCTATGTATTTGTACACATTATCCACTAAGTTATCCACATATAAGTTAATAACATTTTTTTTCGCGTTAGACCTAGGCATTTTATATTTACCCACAATGTTAACAATGTTGTGGATAACAGTTGTTAACAACTAATTTTTACGAATTACGACAAAAATCAATAATAAAATATAGCGATTCTTCCTTATTCGAATACAAAACTCTACAAAATCATTCAAAACTTTAGGTCTAAAACGTACAGTTAGTTAATATACTTAATGACTTATTCACAACACGAAAAGTGACATTAAAAGTACTTCCTTATCCAATTTCGACAAAAAACCACTTATTGATAGCATTTGCTCCAATAAGTGGTTTTAAACATAATTCATCACTGTTGTTCCAAATCTAATCCTGGGTTTCCATTTAAATCATATGACGAAAACTTTTTGTTTTTCAATTTTACACTAGCAGCTGCCCCAATCATCGCCGCATTGTCTGTACATAGTGACAATGGTGGTATTAAAACCTCAACAGATGAGGTGGAGAATTCATCCTCTAATGCTTTTCGCAACCCTTTATTTGCTGCCACTCCTCCAGCTAGAAGCAATTGTGAGACCTCATATTGCCCAACTGCACGTTTTGTCTTCCCGACTAACACTTCAATCACACTTGCTTGAAAACTCGCTGCAACATCTTCCATTTTCACTTCTTCACCACGTTGCTTAAGATTATGCAATTTATTTATAACCGAAGATTTCAATCCACTAAAACTAAAATCAAATGAATCTGCTTCCAACCAGGAACGAGGAAAATCAATCGTTTCGTTTCCTTCTAACGCTAATCGGTCAATATGTGGACCACCTGGATAAGGCAAGCCAAGTGTTCTCGCTACTTTATCATAGGCTTCACCAACTGCATCATCCCTCGTCTCACCTATGATCTGAAAATCACCATCTTCCTTCATATACACGAGTTCTGTGTGACCTCCAGAAACAACTAAAGTTACTAAAGGGAAGGAGATCGGCTGAACAAGTCGATTAGCATAAATATGGCCTGCGATATGATGAACACCAATCAATGGAATATCATGCGCAAAAGCAATCGCTTTTGCTGCGTTAACACCGATTAATAATGCACCAACCAAACCAGGTCCCTCAGTTACAGCAACTGCACTTAAGTCAACAAATGACACACCTGCTTCTTCCATTGCCTGCTCAATGATAATAGTAATTTGCTCAACATGATGACGCGATGCCACCTCTGGTACTACACCACCAAATCGTTTATGACTTTCAATTTGAGATGAAACAACATTGCTCAAAATCGTTGTTCCATTTTCAATAACAGCTGCCGATGTTTCATCACAACTTGTCTCTATTGCTAAAATTAATTCCTTTTCACTCATTTATACTCACCCACATCACTAAAGCATCTTCTAAATTGTCGGTATAATAATTTTTTCTTATGCCACCTTCAACAAATCCCATTTTCCGATACAGTCCTTGTGCAACGACATTGGACACTCGCACCTCTAAAGAAAGCTTCACTACACCCATATTTTTTAAAAAAGTCATTACATATTGCAACAAACGATCTCCGTGACCTTTCCCTCTATGATTTGAATGGATCGCAATGTTGGTCACTTGAGCCTCATCCATCACAATCCATAATCCACAGTATCCGATAATCTCACCATTTAGTTCATAGACAAGGTATTGAGCAAAATGATTTGAGGTAAGCTCATTTAGGAATATAGCTTGATCCCAAGGGGTCGGGAAGGCATCACGTTCGACTGCCATAACTGCTTCTAAATCATCAATTGACATAAAACGTATTGTTTCTTTCTCTTGCTCAATCATTTTTGCTCGCCCTTTTCTTTCTGGGCCTTTTGCCAGTTCGCTTCTGCCTCTGCAAGCTGTATATAATTCGGTACGAAAGAATGAACCGAGTTATCCTCAGACAACGCCTGTCCTAATCGTGCTAATTCTGCCGGTCGAGGTAAATGCATTGATCCCGTGGCAAAACGCGCCAACTCACCGAGCCGTTCACGAATTAAGATATGATGCAATTCAGCATCTTGCCCGATAAATAGCACTGGTTTTTCGAACTCTCCTAAATAATCAAGCCAGTCTGTTAACATAACCAACTGGTCATCCTTCACTTCACTCACGTTAAATTCAACCGCCTCATAATGTCCTGTATATACTTGGCCACGCCTAGCATCCATTAGAGGCGAAACAATCCCTTGAAAGAAACGACCAGATTGCGCCATCACTGCAATGCTCGATACCCCAATCACTGGTATTCCCAAAGACCAAGCTAACGTTTTTGCTGTTGTTACACCAATACGCACCCCTGTATAGGAGCCTGGTCCCTTTGCAACAACCACTTTCGTTAACTCATTTGGTTTTACACCTACTTCTTTCATAAGTTGATCAATTGCAGGCATAAGCCTAATCGAATGATTTTTCTTAATATTTGTTGTTATCTCACCTAACGTTTTATCACCATCTGTAACAGCTACCCCCATTACAAATGAGGATGTATCTATTGCCAATGTTTTACTCATCACGTAACTCCTTCAATAATTCCAAAGAACGAATCCCTGTTGATTGAACCGTAATTTCCCTAGTCAACTCATCTTTATGGAACAAAGAAATTACCAGTCGATCCTCCGGTAGCTGACTTGTTATCATGCTTGGCCATTCAATGACAGAAACCCCATCTCCATAAAAGTATTCCTCAAGACCTAAGTCCTCCATTTCATCTTCCATCCGGTAAACGTCCATATGATATAAAGGCAGTCGACCGTTGTATTCCTTTATAATAGTAAACGTCGGACTGTTGACTACACGCTTCACACCAAGCCCTTTTGCAAATCCTTTTGTAAAACTCGTCTTTCCAGCCCCCAGATCACCTTCAAGAGTAATCACATCTCCAGGTTCTACAATTGTTGCTAACCGTTCTGCTAGTAGCATCGTCTCTTCCGGGGATTCCGTTATGAGGTTCCATTTTTCCACTGCATTCACCCACGCTTTTGAAAATGATTATATCCGTTCTTCTCTAACTTTTGACGTTGATTGCCTTCTAGTAAAAATACACCAGGCTCTCCTTCTTCAACAGATCCAATAATATGAAAACCCAAACCTTTGTGATGAAATTTCACTGCTAAATCAGTAACATCTTCTGTTGGCACCGTTCCAATCAAGACAAAGTCCTCTCCTCCAAAGAGAGCAAAGTCAAGCTGTTTCTGACGAGAATAAGAACTCATCGCAGGATGAAGAGGAAGTTTCTCTGCATCAATAACGACTCTTGCTTTACTCGCTTCGGCTAACTCATTTGCTTCACTAGCAACACCATCACTAATATCATTCAGGGAAATCCGTTTTCCTGAAGCCAGTAAAATCCTTCCCTCTTCAACATGAGGAAATGGCTCCTGATGAGCACTTACCAGGTCTTGTTCCTGTTTTGAAAGGCTCGCATCTAAACCTTTTTCAAACAATAAGTCTAAACCAGCTGCTGACTTGCCTACACAGCCGGTTACAAATAAAACATCACCAGCTTTAGCCTGATCGCGATATAGCGCCATGCCACGTTCGACCATACCAATTGCTGTAACGGTTAAGACAAGAGTATCCTTTGTAGAAACGGTATCGCCACCGATCAAATCCATTTGGTAAGCACTCGCTATTTCACTCATCCCTTTATAAATTTGGGCTAACTCCATTTCAGTCCAAGCAGAAGGGATCGAGATGGAGACGAGATAATACATCGGAATAGCTCCCATCGCAGCAAGGTCGCTTACATTAATCGCTAATCCCTTTTTTCCAACTTGATAAGGAGTTAGGGTGTCACGCCGAAAATGCACTCCCTCGACCATTGTATCGACACAGACAACCTGATCCATCACTTCTGACCCAGAATACACAGCCGCATCATCACCCACTCCTCGAACGAGTGTGGGCTGATATGTTTTTTTAGGAGAAATTCTAGAAATAAACGCAAACTCATCTTCCATTTTAACCGACCCTCTCCAATAGAATCATTTCTTTACAAAAAAACCTTAGGATTTCTTCCCACCTAAGGAACGTCTCTTCTAGTTTATCCGATTTTTCATAAAATGCCCAATGGATTACAGAAGAAAGAATGGAAAAATGCTATTTCCTTCTATATAAATAACCAAAAAGTTAAAGATCGCCTACTTATGAAGATGATTCGACTATAAATTCACATCAAAAAAGCCGAAACAAATTTGTTTCGGCTTTTTTCGGTATTGCGGGGGACGGATTTGAACCGCCGACCTTCGGGTTATGAGCCCGACGAGCTACCAGACTGCTCCACCCCGCGTCGCTATGAAGTAACAGACGTTGCTTTTGCAAAGATGTCGTCTTTTCCTCTTCTCGTAACGCTTTGATGTATATGCGTCAAGACATGTCGATGGTTATTCGACGATGTTTCGCTGCATGCTCCACCCCGCGTCGCTATGAAGTAACACGATGTTCGCTTTTCCTCTACAACATGTAGTCTAGCCAAAGCGAAAACATTTTATACAAAGAAATTAGCCCGGCAACGTCCTACTCTCACAGGGGGAAGCCCCCAACTACCATCGGCGCTGAAGAGCTTAACGACCGTGTTCGGCATGGGAACGGGTGTGACCTCTTCGCTATCGCCACCAGACTATTTTCTCTAACAAAATATATCTTATCATTCTTGCCTTATAAATGCAAGTTTTTTTATTAATAAATTCTTTCTTAATACAAAAGTACACAGGAGTATATTAGGAAAGTTCATCATATACTCCTGTTAAACCTCTTATTTAGCAGCTTTTTCAATCGCTTGTGTAAATGCCTCAATAATGTCTTTTTCATCTTCAATTCCAACGGAGATCCGAACCAGTTGAGTACCTATTCCAAGTTCTTGTCTCAACTTATCTGGAACTGTACGGTGAGATGTGCGCAAAGGATAGGACACTGTTGTTTCGACACCTGCTAATGTTGGAGCAATTTTCACCCAGCCAAGTGAACGAAAAAACTCTTCAACATTAATATGATCAGCCAAATCGACACTAACCATCGCTCCATTACCTTTTTCAGAGACAAATTTAGGGTAAAACACTTGAGTTACTCCCTCATGTGCTTCAAGAGCCTCTGCTAGCATTTTTGCATTGTGGCTTTGTCTTTCCATACGAACACTTAATGTTTTCAATCCACGGCAAGCTAGCCACGCTTCAAAAGGACTTAAGTTACAACCTATCGTAATAACTTTCCCTTTTGCTGTATCAATTAAAGATTGTTCCCCAACAAGAACACCTGCCGATACATCACTATGGCCCCCGATATATTTTGTCGCGCTATGTACAACTAAGTCAGCACCTAGTGTAGCCGGTTGTAATAAAAAGGGTGTCGCGAATGTATTATCAATCATTGTTTTAACACCTTTTTCTTGGGCTAACGCAATCACTGCTTTTAAATCCTCAACACGAAGAAGTGGATTTGTTACTGATTCTGTATAGATTAATACAGTTTTATCTGTGAAAGCTTCTTTTACAACATTATAATCTTGAAATGATACAAAGCTAACCTCAATCCCAAAATTCGGAAGCTCTTGGGCAAATAATTGATAAGTTCCTCCATATAAATCATCTGAAGCAAGAATATGGTCTCCAGGACTTGCCACAGCAAGTACTCCAGCTAAAATAGCTGACATCCCTGAAGAGGTTGCTACGCCGTCATCTGTCTGCTCAAGCAGAGCAATCCCTTTACCCAAGTCATCAGTATTGGGATTGCCATATCTAGAGTATAAATACTCTTTCTCGCCTTTAAAAAAGCTTTCCATGTCATCTAAATCCGTAAAAACGAAAGCAGATGTTTGATAAATGGGTTTTGCTTTACTTGTATTTCTAGCAGGTTCTTTTGTTTGAAAATGTACAGTCTTTGTATTAAAGTTTGTTTCGTTCATTCTTTTCATCCCCTAATAATCATTACAAATCCGAAAATAAACATAAATATTGAACCAATAATCGATAAACTTATGTAGGAACCAAGTTGTTTCCATGCTTTCTTCTGATAAAGTTGAATCGATTCTGTGCTAAAAGTCGAAAAAGTAGTAAAAGCACCAAAAAAGCCTATTCCTACTATTAAAAATAATGGATCTTCGTATGCACCAAGTGGGATCATTCCGTAATAGGATCCATAAAAGACACCTAAACCTAAAGCCCCTAGTAGATTGACTATGAGCATAGCGATCGGAAATGGCGGGGTAGGAAATCGTTTCATGATCGCTAATCCTAGTAAATATCGACAGATGGCTCCTGCCCCTCCACCAATACTAACAAGCAGAAGATTCATCCTTGTACCTCCTCTTGTTTTAGCATGCGCTCTCCTAGTTTCTTTCCAAGGACATAGCCAGCTAAAGCGCCTATTAGGCCTCCAATTACAGATACGGTAATATACATTGCACTACTCCACCATGTATGCTCAAGAAACAAAAACACACTATCACTTGCAAGTGTTGACATTGTTGTAAATCCACCACATAAACCAACGCCAAGGCCTGCTTTTACCCATTCCCGTGGAACTTTATACACGAACCAACCTGTTAAGAAACCAAGTAAAAGACTTCCACCGATGTTCTCAATGAGAGTCCCTAACGGATAACCAGTTGCTAAAGTATATAAATTCAGATAATAGCGAAGACTCGTTCCGACTGCTGCACCGACTGCAATCGCTCCTACATTTTTCAAAATACTCTGATTCAAAGTAATACTCCTTAATTCGTACGAATAGTTTGATTTTATCTCACTAATTGAGGTCTCGCAAGTTCCTCTCGATGATTCAGGTCAGTTTTTCTTAGTTGTTTAAATTGTTTTGCTCGTTTGCCTAGCAATCTACTTAGAACAATTGACATGGCCTTGCATATGTTATAGGGTAGAGGATGTGAAAAAAGTGAATACCTCGTTAGGTGAGGCTCCTGTGCTGGAGATACGCTGCTGCCCAAAAATGTCTAAAGACGCCAATGGGTCAACAGGAACTATCGAAATAAGGTGGTTCTTAATGTAGCTGGCTACGTCCTATGCCGCACAGTGCTAAAGCTCTACGAATAGAGGCTGTTACTTCTCATAAAAGAAGGATTATTTGTGTTATTTCAAGACACCTCGCATTCGTCAGAGGTGTCTTTTTTCTATCATAAGAATCAATCTAGTAAATTTGTATTTGTTAAGGAGGTGTATGTATGGATAAGAGTCCTGAGCCCGAACCCAATAGGCATAACTTAATTAAACGTTTATTTAATCCACATGCACCTCACTGCCTGTGGTAACTCATCTAAGAGGGAGGGGTATAACATGGTCAGACTTAACAACGATACTAGAGAAGAATATGCTAAACACTTACTAGATTTAATGAATAATGGAGAGATCGATCAACTCCGAGAAGATTTTTTACAACTCCACCCAGCTGACCAAGCTGACTTTCATTTAACACTTGAGAAAGAACAACGACAGAGCTTTTACCAAATTATCAGCCCCGAAGAAATGGCTAATATTTTCCAAGCTCTTGAGCTAGAGGTACAAAAAGAGATACTTGTCGAATTAGATGAAAACTATGCTGCAGAAATGATCAATCACCTTTATGCTGATGATGCAGCCGAGTTTCTCTCTGAATTAGATAATGCTGAGGCTGAGGCTATTTTAAAAGCTATGAATTTAGAAGATGCAAACGATGTAAAAGAATTAATGGCCTATCCACCTAAAACAGCAGGGGCAATCATGACAAAAGAGTTTATTTCTTTAACCTCTACCCATACAGCACAACAAGTTATTGAACAATTACGGTCTGAGGCACCTAACGCAGAAACGATCTACTACCTCTATGTTGTCAATGAGCGTAAGCAACTTGTGGGTGTTGTATCATTAAGAGACTTACTAACAGCTCAATCAAATGAAATTGTGGAAAATTTGATGAGTACACGAGTAGTTTCTGTTCTCTCTAATACAGATCAAGAAGAAGTCGCTAAACTTATCAAAAAGTATAACTTTTTAGCGGCACCTGTTATCAACTCAGATGAAATTCTTCTAGGTATTGTTACTGTTGATGATGTAATCGATGTATTAGAATACGAGGCGACAGAAGACTTAGGAGAGTTCTCTGCTGCGCGTGGAGCAACCGATGTAAATGTATCAGCCTTTACCGCTGCAAAATTACGTGCACCTTGGATTGTCTTACTCATGTTCTTTGGTTTACTAACAGCCGGCGTCATTGAACAATTTGAAGAAACTCTCAACCAAATCATATTACTTGCTGCTTTTATCCCATTATTGATGGGTTCAGCTGGAAATGCCGGTACACAATCACTTGCTGTAGTTGTCCGTGGACTTGCACTGGGTACTCTTGAAAGAAAAGGCCTATTTCGTACCCTGTTAAAAGAGTTTAGTACCGGAATGATGATTGGATTAATATGCGCCTTAACTTTATTAATCATCATCCCTATTTTTTATGGAAGTTGGATGGTGGCAATCATTGTTGGAATATCAATCTTTTGCTCATTAAGTGTTGCAACAATTGTTGGCGCTATCGTGCCTCTCATTATTAATAAACTAAAAATTGACCCTGCCTTTGCATCCGGTCCTTTCATTACAACAGTAAATGATATTTTAGGTCTTCTAATCTACTTTTCAATTGCAACTAGTTTACTTCATTATCTATAGGACTGTAGAACCAAAAGAGTTACTCATTGCACACATGCTGTGAGTAACTCTTTTTTTAAATTCCCTAATATCTCAACTCGTTTCCTTCCTTTAAATTCGCTATAATGGGAATAGTTCTTTTAGATAGGAAGATATTATGGAAATCGTTAAACATATAATATTTGAATATGGTTATGTAGGGATATTTTTAGCACTCGTTGGAGGGATTATCGGCCTTCCTGTGCCAGATGAAGTATTACTTGTGACCATTGGCTACTACGCGTACCTTGGGAGAGTCGACCTCTATACTGCATTAATCAGTTCATACTTTGGATCCATTATCGGTATCACTATTAGCTATATTCTTGGGGCGAAACTAGGTCTGCCGTTTCTATTAAAGTATGGTGAGAAATTTTATTTAACAAAATCTAGAATAACAAAAGCCCAGTATTTGTTTGCCAAGCATGGTGCATGGCTATTATTACTAGGATATTTCATTCCGGGGATTCGCCACATTACCGGTTATTTAGCCGGAATCTCTCGTTTGAATTTACGAACCTTTATGCTTTACTCCTATATTGGCGCATTATTTTGGGTGGTTTTATTTGTTTTATCAGGATACGAACTCGGATTAAAATGGTACTTTATTAAACAATCGTTTGAAACATATAAATTTATTATTTACTTTGCTATATCAGCTATTATTGCAGTCATATCTATAATATATTTTTTAAAAGTTATATCTAGAAGATGAACCAATTTTCTGCTTCTAAGGTTTCTTCACCAATCATCAGGAAAGTTTCGAGGGTTCTGTCAAAGGTTACATACTCAAACGCCTGTGTCGTTAAATTGGTGGTACGACAATAACCTCGTCCTTTACGGGACGAGGTTATTTCTAGTTCTTGAAGGTGGTCTTTTCACTGTATTCAACAATGTTCACAAGTTCTATTCAAACTACATAATATAAGTGAATCATTTAAAGGAGGAGCAAAGTTATGTATTCATACTACGGTTATCGACCATATCCTGTAAGACCCTATGTATATCCACCACCCTTTTGGTTTTATCCCCCTTATTGGGGACTTCCACCGGTTCCCCCATTCTGGCCACCTCCATTTCCAATTATTCTTTGAAAAAGAAGCTGTATCAAAAGACGAAAATAGGGATGGTACGACTCGATTAACTTCTCCCCGATTGGAGAAACTCACACCTCTCAAGGCTTAATAAATGTAGTAACTCCACTCATTGCTTCTGAGGTGTCCCAAAAGTGAAATTTCTAGCTTTTAGGACACCTCCTTTTTTTATGTTAAAAGTAAATTATTGCGAAGAGAAAGACTTCTTCTAAGTGGCAAGTTTCATTTCACAAAAGCTCTCACAATGCAAACGTCTCTTCCAAATTTATATATATTAAAAAAGCATTCCATAATAATGGAATGCTTTTTTAGGAGCCTGGCAACGTCCTACTCTCACAGGGGGAAGCCCCCAACTACCATCGGCGCAAAAGAGCTTAACGACCGTGTTCGGCATGGGAACGGGTGTGACCTCTTCGCTATCGCCACCAGACT
>NZ_JBWQTV010000031.1:0-26248 GCF_056619965.1 Halalkalibacter sp. HAAS-P014
ACGCCGCCAGCGTTCGTCCTGAGCCAGGATCAAACTCTCCATGAAAATGGTAAGCTGATTAGCTCAATTTGCATCACGCTAGCAATGCAATAATAATTACGTTAGGATTTTCTTGAAAACCCCTGAGATATCGTGTATCTCTATTTCGCTTGGCTTTTGTTCAGTTTTCAAAGAACTCATTTGCTATCGCTTGTTTCAGCGACATTGATTATCTTAACACATTCTAAAGTTCCGTGCAACATCTTTCCCGAAAAAGTTTTTAATAAGTTGCTAAGAACGTTGTGTCGTTATCAGCGACAAGGAATAATATATCACATTAAATTATTCTGCGCAAGAACTTTTTTGTTCTTTTTTGCTGCGTTTTTAAATTTACCATATCATCCTTTAGATTGCAACTTCCTCAAAAAGATATCTATAGAAGAAAAACGACTTAAGTAAAAGAGCGCTCCTCAACAAAGTCAATTATACACTACCCTATCACATCAATACATTTGATTTAGAAGAGTGGGTTTCTGTGTTAATACGAATCCACCTCTTATCATCAATAACACTCCAAAAAATCCAAAACCTACGGAAATACTAACAAATGATATTGCCCCACCGAACAAGAGTGGGTTTATTAATTGAACAACCCTGTTTGCCATCGTCCGTAAACTCATACCCATTCCCTGATAGATTTGAAAAAAAGTCATTCTTAGATCTACAAGTACAAAGATAGCGGCATTCAATAAAACGGCCATTGTAAATACTCGATTTTCTTTAGTAAACCATACCCACTTTTATACGTCCGGATAAAACGTTCATGCAAGATAGAGTATCAATATAAGTGATGCTTTTTAATTCTCAATCTCCAAACCATTGTCTATGTGTCATTAACTTCTCCATTTCTATGGTAATACTATAATGATAATAGAACCTAACAACATAACGAGTGCAGCCATGATGATTCTTATTGAAATACTCTCGTTTGTCTTTAAAATTATTGCTGACATTAATATAGTTATTATTGTTTCTGACGCCATAATTAATGAAACACGTGAGACATCAGTAAAGTTAATTGCAACAAAGAATAAGATTTGCCCCAATGACATTGCAGTGCCTGCAAAAATCAACCATATATTCGTATCAGTAAATGACTTCAAAATAGCTCTTCTATACTCTCTTTTAAAAGTTGCCAGTATTAAGTAAATGAGGATTCCAACAAATGCCCCTAGCATCGCCCCTAATAAAGGATCTGGCAACAATAATAAACCCTGCTTCCTAAAGGTATTTCCAGTTGCATAAGCAACGACAGAAATAGCAGCAAACAGATAGCCTAGGCCAACAAACGACTTCACATGAAAAAATCTCAATCTTTTGTCGCTCTTTTGATTAGGTTCGCTCTCTTCAATCGACAGTCCATTACCCTCGTTTGACGAACGGGAATTCAAAAGATTATTACGGATCAATAAGTATAGACCTACTAACATTAACACTCCACCTATTAAAATCCCCCTGCCTAGTTGTTCACCTAAAAAGATAACGGCAATGACAACCGTTAAAAAAGGAATCATACTTTTCATAACTGAGGCCCGTACAGAGCCTAAACGCTCAATTGCAGAATATAAGAAAGTTCTTCCGATAAAAACACTCAGCACCCCACTCAATGCAAACCAAAATAACCCTTCATTATTAACAGACGGTTTCTCATAAATTAGTATTATCCCTAGCCAAGCACCCCCAGCGATTAAGAACGTAAGCAGCATTGATATAAATGCTCCCCTTAACGCTTCTGTCTGATCGGATCGCATTGTGCCAATCTTCGCGAGGACACTGGATATTGCAAATGTAAGCGTAGATAGCACAGCAATTATTTCCCCCATAAAAGCTCCTTTTCTTCAGATCTCATACATAATGAAACAGCTTCATTTATTTAGTATTAGTATTAAAAAGTATATGTAGCACCGTGTCAACGCGCATGTTCCATATGACGCAACAGGCTAAAATAACGGGTGTTATAGAGCAAGAATTAACATGGAGGAATTATTTAAAACATCAGAACAGAACAATCATATTTATTAAATATATTATAAAACTCTTAATAGTGTTGCTCTATACGAGTCAATACTATTTTAAATTGTTATATGATTAACTATAATACCAACAAAGAGGTTGTTGGCCACAACCGAAAACCATGAAAGCGCTTTTATGAATCATGAAATTGGAGGATCAATATGAACAAACTCAAACTTAGCTTATCCTGCTGGGATTTTGATCGAACAAAGGCTCTATTAACTGGAGAGGTGCAACCTGAAGGGATTGACCTATACTATTTACGAAACCATGCAGAAGAAACATTTTGGAGAATGATTCGTCATCAAGAGTTTGATGTATCGGAAATGTCAATGTCTTCTTACCTTATCAACAAAAGCAGAGGTGGAAGTGACTACAAAGCTATTCCGGTCTTCCCATCAAGAGTGTTCCGTCATTCTTCTATCTATGTTAACGCCGATTCAGGAATTGTAACGCCTGAACAATTGAAGGGAAAAAGAGTTGGTGTACCTGAATATCAAATCACAGCAGCATTGTGGATTCGAGGGATTTTAAAAGATGAATATGGGGTTTTACCAGAGGACTTGCATTGGTTCCAAGGAGGAGAAGAAACTCCAGGAAGAATTGAAAAGCTATCAATCGACTTACCTACTAATGTCAGAATAGAGAATATCGGTCCAACGCAAACATTGAATTCGATGTTAGAGAACGGCGAAATTGATGCAATAATTTCTGCAAGAGCTCCTTCTAGCTTTGCAAATGGGTCACCAAAAGTAAAACGATTATTCTCTAACTATAAAGAAGTAGAAGAAAACTACTTCAAAAAGACGGGAATCTTTCCTATTATGCATACAATTGTCATTAAAGAATCCATTCTTCAAGAGCATCCGTGGGTTGCCCAAAACCTTTACCAAGCGTTTGTTAAAGCAAAAGACTTAGCATATGAAGACCTCCAACAAACAGTCGCTTTAAAGACTATGCTTCCATGGCTAAAAAATCATGTCGAAGAGACTCAAGAGATTATGGGGCAAGACATCTGGCCATATGGAATCGGGAATAACCAAAAAACACTCGAAAAACTGCTTGAATATTCATATGATCAAGGATTAATAAAATCTCGTCTATCTCTAGAAGACTTGTTTGTGAGCTCGACGTTAGATAGCTTTGTAATATAGCGCCTACAAAATTCTGAATATATTAAATTATCATACTAGGGGGATTCAAGAATGAAAAATTCATTTAAAAGCCATACTCTTGCATTACTAGTATTATTATCAATCTTCTTATTAAGCGCATGTGGTTCTAGCGACACGAGCAGCTCTAGTGACGCAGACAATTCCAGTGGCAATGAAGCAACGGATACTGAAGTTGATTTTCCATCAAAAGAAATTACTTTTGTTGTTCCTTATAGCCCAGGTGGTGGGTTTGATACATCTGTCAGATTGCTTGCTCCATATATGGAAGAGCACTTACCTGAAGGAGCAACAATTATCGTTGACAACATGAGTGGTGGCGAAGGGAACATTGGGATCTCTCACATTGAACGCTCCGACGCTGATGGCCATAGATGGCCATACAGTCGGACTCGTTAACTTACCTGGACATTTCGCAAATCAAATTAGTGGGGCTGCAAGCTATGACCTTTTAAATATGGAATATATCGGTAACATCACGACAATGGATTATATGACAGCTATTTCTCCTCGCTCTGATTATCAGACGCTAGAAGAACTTCAAGCTGCTGACGTTGTGTATGGAGCAGTAGTAAGTGTTTCTTCTACCGACGGACTTGGCCTACTGGCAGTTGCAGAGGCATTAGATATTAACTTAGAAATTATCAATCACCAAGGATCAAGTGAAGCAATTTTAGCAGCTGTAAGAGGCGATGTTGATATTTTGCAATTCCCTGTTACATCAATGAGCGATTATTTAGAAGAAGGTGACCTGCTGCCACTAATTGTTCAAGCTGAAGAAAGACATGAAGATTTTCCTGATGTACCGACAATCGGAGAGTTAGGTCATGAAGAATTAATAAGCGTTGCTGCAGGAAACCGAAGTGTAATTGCAACACCAGGAACTCCTGAAGAGATTCTAACCATTATTCGTGACGCTTTTGATGCAGCCGTTAATGACCCGGATTATATTGAACAAGCGAAAGAATCTGGTCTAGAGCATAATTCTGCTAACTATGAAGATACACAAACGATCGCCGAAGACTCTTTTGAAGCGATGATGAAATATGAAGAACTACTGAAATCTGAACGAAACTAGTAGATCAAATAGCAACCATTTATAGGAGGAGGACTTCGAATGTTTGAACATGTTATACCAGCTTTACTCGAAATATTTACTGGTCCTTCTTTATTATTTTTATTCCTTGGTTCCATCATCGGGTTAACATTTGGGATTTTACCAGGCTTAGCAGGGCCACAAGTTTTGGCCCTGCTATTGCCTCTAACCTTTACCATGGATCCAGCACATGCAATAATTTTACTGATCGGGGCTGCTGCGCCGACGGCTTTCGGAGGATCACTTACAGCTATTTTAATCAATGCACCTGGAACGGCGACAAGTGCCGCTACCACCTTTGACGGGTATCAACTAACCAAGCAAGGAAAAGCAGGATACGCAATTGGTGCTGCTGCCACAGCTTCAGTGCTTGGAGGCATTTTCGGTGCAATTATCTTAACACTCCTTTTACCAATCGGGAAAAATATTATACTATTATTTTCATACCCAGAGTACTTTATGATGTCGATAATGGGCCTTGCAATGATTGCCGTTGTATCAAAAGATGGCTTATGGAAAGCGATCATCGCTGGCGGCTTCGGGTTAATGCTATCCTTTATCGGAGTTGATCCCGTTACAGGAGCAGAACGATTCACATTTGGCTCATTCTACTTATGGGACGGAATTAAGTTAGTACCTGTCATTATCGGCCTATTTGCAATTTCGGAAGCCATTTCATTGTTCATGCAAAAAGGATCAATCACAAACACAAATGTCACGAACTCGATTGATGGCATTTTTGACGGAGTGAAATCTGTTTTTCGTCACTTTAAACTATTTTTACGAAGCTCCTTTATTGGAACAATTATTGGCATGATCCCTGGCGTAGGTGGGTCGGTCGCTAACTTTGTGGCATACGGGCAAGCTGTGAGCACTGAAAAAAATCCAGAAAACTTTGGAAAGGGAGACATACGAGGAGTTATTGCTCCAGAGTCTGCCAATAACGCAAAAGACGGTGGTGCTTTAATCCCAACCTTAACATTCGGGATACCCGGAAGTTTAGAAATGGCGGTATTACTCGGCGCCCTAACGTTACATGGAATTCAACCAGGACCACGTTTATTATTAGAAAATGGCAACATTGCTTTGCTACTTATTTATGCATTGGTTTTCTCAACTATTATTTCAGGTATCATCGGCGTCCTTATAGCCGGCCCTTTAACGAAAATTACATTAATCAAAACGACCTATATTGCACCGATTATCATGTCCATTGCCATGATTGGGGCACTTGCAACCGATCGAATGATTCAGGATGTGACTGTCGCTTTAATTTTCGGTATAATCGGCTACTTTATGGTTCGCCATGGATACTCAAGAATAGCGCTAGTCATTGCATTGGTGTTAGGTGGTTTGATGCAGCAAAGTTTCCATCAAACCAATGATTTATTAGGTATTGCAGGCTTCTTTACAAGGCCGATCTCCTTAACTCTGTTTCTCATAACAGTCTTTGTACTATTTTTTCCAATTCTTAAAAACCTATGGCGGAAAAGGAGAATGTAAATGAAAATAACAGAGAAAGGAATCATTAGTTTACTTATCGCAATTTGTATGCTAGTTTTTGTGATTATGGCTCAAGACTATAATGACAAAGCGAAATTGTTACCAACGATTGTTGGAAGTGCTATTTTTATTATGGCGTTCGTACAATTCATCCTAGATACATTTCCGAATATTCGCAAGCTCTTCGAGAAATCAGATACCGATACAGATACCGACAACCAACAATCTCAAAAGCTATCGAAAGTATTGATCGTCATACTATTTTTATCCGGGTTTATAGCCCTTCTATATTTCTTGCCTTATTATCTTGTTGTTTTTCTATTCTTACTACTTTTTATTTGGCTGTTTGGAAAAGAAAAACTAGTAAAAAGTTTAACAATAGCAACTATTGTAAGCGTAATCATGTTTGTGTTTTTTGATTTCATTCTGAAAATAGGTATCTAACTCTAACAAAAGGGATTGTCTCAGAGCCAGTTACTGCCCCAGCCGTACACATTATTATACGAGGGCAGCAATTTGTGAGACACTCCCTTTCTCCATATTTTTAATAAACATTACGAGGTGTTAAAAATTGACTATAGAAAAAACGAAACCCACTAAACAAACGTTAGATTCCGTTCATAACGCATTACGTATATTAAAGAGTTTTACAAAAGACAACCCTATCCATAGTGTTAGTGAACTGTCTCGCTCTCTTGATATTCACAAAAGCACAGTCAGCCGAATTATCTCAACATTAGCCAATGAAGGTTTTATCGTTAAAGACCCCCATTCAAGAGCATACAGACTTGGTCCTACTTTATTTTCGTTAGGCAATGCATTCCAATTCTCTCAAGACATCTATAATGAAGCACGTCCAACCTTAAAAAAACTAGTAGAGCAGACAGGCGAAACATCCCAGTTGGCCATTATCGACAAAATGGAAGTACTCTTTATCGATAGCATTGAATCAAAGCACCCTCTTCGATTTATGACGCCTATCGGGTCAAGAAGTCCTATATATTGTTCTTCTGTTGGAAGAGTACTGCTTGCGTTTCGAGAGGATAATCTTATTGAAGAAGTCATCAAAGAAGGACTTACTCCTTTGACAAGTAAAACCACTACGAATTTAAAAGTATTTATGCAGGAAATGGATCGAATCAAGAGAGAGGGATTTGCGGTTAGCTTTGAAGAAAAATATGAAGGGGTGATTGCGATTGCAGCTCCGATTCTTGACAATAAAAGTAATGCAATTGCAGCAATCAACGTTGTCGGACCAAGCTACCGGTTAAAGCCTCAAAATATCACACAATGTGTACGTCATTTACAAAGTGCAGCTAATGAGATTTCAAGGAATGTCAACTATCACCTTTTTTAATTAACTAGTTTTTACAATCGTAAAAAAGCTAGAGACAACAAGCCGTTGCCTCTAGCTTTTTTATAGCTATTAAAGCTTATAATTTGACTCAATCTTCGAACACCAAAAGTTCCAAGCTCTTTCCTGTGAAATCTGCATATTCCATGTTTTTTTGTCACAAGTTCTAGCCTCTTCATAGCTCAAATATTTCGGCTTCCCTAGCCCTAGCTGCAAGGCATTGTATTGATTTTGTCCATCAATCACCATAAAAATGGAGTTCATAACACATTTTCGTAAAGACTCACCAGCGACGATCACTCCATGACCTCTTAGAAACAACGCATTCTTATCTCCTAAACTTCTTGCCACCCTTTCGCCTTCTTCCTTATTTCTGATCAACATTCCGTCTGATACATCGTAATCATCATATACAGGCACTCCATCATAAAACATGGCGCCATAGTGAGATAAAGGTTTGTATTCAATATCCAGTACAGTGAATGGCATCAAAGCTTGTGCGTGATTATGACAAACCGAGTTCACTTCTGGGTATCTCTTATAAATCTCTGAATGAATTACTCGCTCCGCATAGGAACTTTTATCTGTTTCTGTAAGGCAGTTACCTTCTAAGTCATAGGTAAAGACATCTTCATACTCTACTGACATGGGTGCTAAAGATCTTGAGAGAAAGAATTCCTCTGGATTTTCAGGGTTTCTTACGCTAATATGTCCAAATGCTTCAAACAAAACTTTTTCATTATATAAGATCTTATTCGCTTTCACTAGGTCTTGAATCGCGCTTTCTTTCGTTGCAGTCATTTCAATTCCCCCAATTCTTTTTTTATAAATACCTACTCTAATAAGCCAATTTCTTTATAAAATCTTTCTGCACCTGGATGTAAAGGAATACCAACATCTAATATATTTTCATCCGTTACATCACTAAACACCGTATTAAGTTCATATAAAAACTCTAAGTTGTTATAAAAAGCTTTTGTTATTTTATAGACTTCCTCTTCTGATACATCTTCTCGCGTAAATAAAACCGTGTTCATCCCTACCGTTTGAACATCATCTTCTAAAAATGAATAATCACTTTGTGGAATCGTATAAGGTGTAACTCCTAATTCCTCTCCGGCACGGTTAATTGTTTCTTCATTTAATGAAAGGAGATTGATGTCTTTTGACATAGATAACTCCGTGTAGATTGAAGCTGGTGATGGCATTGGTGCTGCTTGAGCTTCCATTCTGCCATCACGAACCATATCTACAGCCTGGCTTGATGGCAAGTAAACAATCTCTCCCCCGTTTGCCTCAATATCTTCGTAACTAAAACCATATGATTCAAATACAACACGATTTAAAATTTCTAAAGGAGAATCGGCTGTATGAACTGTCATTGTCGCTCCAATATTGTTTTCTTTAATATCACCAATATCTGTAATACCAGAGTCCTGTGTCACCATAAATTGATAAGGTGAAACAAACAAAACAGAAATCGCACGTAAATTATCAATTTCTTCTGGGTAAGGCTCTGCTCCTCTTTCCGCTAATACTAATGAAGGAAGTGCTTCCATTCCATAATCCGTACTGCCTGTTGAGACGGTAATAACATTTGGACCTAATTGACCAGGTTGATACGTAAAGTTCGTTCCTGGATTATCACGGTTAATTGCTTGGCCAACCCCTTCACCAACTGCACTCCATAACCCTCCGGCTGAAGCACCTGCAACAGTTATTTGCATAGAACTAGCTTCTTCATTTGACGCGTCTTCGTTTGGAACTTCTTCATCCACCTCACCCGCTGTTGTGTCATCGGAACTAGAACACCCTACAAAAACTAGTAGTAAGAACATGACAAACGCGGCAATAAAAGATAACTTTAAATTTTTCATGATAAATGAATAGCCTCCTCATTGTTAATTTTTTTATTTTTTAATTGCTTGAAAACAGCTATAAGAAATACGATGAGCCCTATTACCTTAAACCACTCTGGTAGTAAGAAGAATGCCCCCGCGCATAAAAATAGCATACGGTCCACAATCGTTAGCTTACTCGTGAACCAGCCTTCAGTCGCTACAGACAGAGCGTAGATACCTACTAGTGTGGTCGCTACAACAACGATAATTGTTAGTAAATTGCCTTGTAACATCAATGCTGGTTGATATATAAACAAATACGGAATGATAAATCCTACAATTCCAATCCGACAAGCTCTAACAGCAATTTTCATTGGGTGAGCATCTGCAATCGTCGCCGCCGCAAATGCTGCAACCGCAACAGGTGGCGTGATAGCTGAAAATACTGAAAAATAAACAATAAACAAATGAGCTTGCAAAAGTGGAACCCCTAGTTCAATTAATATAGGTGAAGATAACATAGCCGTTAGTACATAGGCTGCAGGTACAGGCATTCCCATACCAAAAATGATACAAACGATCATCGTTAAAATAAGGCTAATCAGTAAAATCCCTGAAGAGGCTGTGCCGATGATTCCTGAAAATTTCCCACCTAATCCTGTTAACATGATAATGCCTACAATTAACCCTGCCGCTGAAATAACGGCTACTAGAGGTACGATTCTCACAACCGTTTCGGTAATAACTTGAACGAGCCTCTTAGGTGTCATTCGGTACTCTTTTTTCAAATAGCTTACAAGAATCGAAGTCACGGTCGCATAAATCGCAGCCATTATCGGAGTGTATCCTAACCCAAGCACCACTAGTAATACAATGATTGGCACCAAGTATTGTCCTTGCGTTTTTAAAACAGTCCAAACCGACTGAATATGATCTCTTGAAAAACCTTGAATACCCATCTTCTTTGCATGTAAATCTACTTGTATATAGACTGAAATATAGTAGAGTAACGCTGGTATTAAAGCAGCTATAAGGATATCCATATACGCAATTCCTGTAATTTCTGCCATTAGAAAGACAGCTGATCCCATTACAGGTGGTAAAATACTGCCTCCTGATGATGCTACTGATTCGACTGCTCCTGCATACGTCTTACTAAAACCAGACTTTTTCATAGCGGGAATTGTAAGTGAACCGGTAGTGACGACATCCGATACCGGACTTCCTGAAATAGATCCATAAAATGCACTAGATACAACAGATACCTTAGCAGGCCCCCCTGCACTTTTCCCTGCTATTGCTCTAGCTAATTCAAAAAAGAAATCGCCTCCTCCTGATTTATTAAAGATGCTTCCGAATAGTACAAAGAAAAACACATACGTTGCAGCAACGGAGGCAATACTTCCATAAATCCCTTCAAACGTGTAAATCATATTATCGATAAAATATAAATGATCATACTGCGGGTGATAGAAGGCTCCTGTTAAATGATGCCCAAAGAAGAAGTATAAAAGCAAAACCCCAATTACTGATGTAAGCCCCATCCCTAGTGTTCGCCTTGTCCCTTCTAAAACAACAATACTAATAACGATCCCAACTAGTATTTCCCATATAGACAATGGGTCTACTAGTGGCCAGCGTGTTAAGTAACGTTCCACGTTACTTAACAGGAATGCGCCACACCCCATCACAATTCCAAATAATAAATAATCAACTATATGAACTTTTCCTCTTGGCTGCTTTTGGTTCGGGGTAAACACCAAGAACATAACAGCCAATAATGTTGTAATAAATATCAAGTTACGAGTGTATGGGTTCATCGTTCCAAACAGAGCAACCCACAATTGAAAAACTGTAATAAAAATTGATATAAAAATAACAACGATACTTGTTTTACCTGTCGGTTGGCTTAGTCTACCTGGACTTAAGTAGGCTGAAATTTTAGATAAATTCAATTAAGCTCCCCCTTTTCTGTTTACTTAAATAAATGAAGTGAAATTACACGCAATCCCTCCTACCAATTGATAGCGCTTTCAACCTATGCGAGTGTCTACCTCTAACTACTCATGCCTCGATAACATTAACTGCCAATACTGTCTTTCATATTTCCTACCTAACTTTAATTTCCAATAATACTTTCCTCAAGAAACCTTTTTCTATCAAATTTTATAAAGCTCTTTCGTAAATTCGACTGTGGCCAACAATCTCTTAGGTTCAGATTATAAGTAAATTTAAATCACTTTAAAACCCCATCGACTCGCATAGAGCAACAAAAAGATTTTTTTGTTAATAGGGGTCAGACACCCCACTACTACTTTAACGTAATAACGTAAAAAACAAGCGCCTGATTGCGCTTGTTTTTGCATTATTACGTATTTCCGATCGGCCAAGCAAATGGTGGCGAGCCTGGCGGGGAGTGTTGAATGATATCAAGAAACGGGATCGTATATGCAAACAAGATCAGGGCTATCGTAATGATAATCCACCATTTCCAATTTTCCATCCACTTTGGTGTAGGATGTGTATCATCCTCCTCTTCGGCAATCGGATACTCTTCTACCCCTTTTGGAGCGAAAAATGCTAGTTTTATAAAGATGTAGACCATCAAGATGATTGCAATAAATAGAATCGATCCACCGATTGCTTGGGCCATTTGGTAAGCGCCCCATTCTACTGCTTGTTCTGTCCCACCATACGCCGAGTAAGCAGAACGTCTCGGGCCTCCTAACAATCCTTGAATGTGCATCGCTCCAGACATAATCAGCATCCCAACTGCCCAAGTGATCGACTGAATAATCCCTAATCTATTAATAGAAGGTGTCAGTTCTCGTCCCGTAAGATGAGGAATGAGCCAATACGAGATCCCGAAAAATGTTAAGATAACCGATGTTCCAACAGTTAAATGAAAATGCCCCGTGACCCAAATTGTGTTATGAACGACGGTATTAAGCTGGTGGGAAGCATTTATGATTCCACCTGCTCCACCTGGAATGAATGCAAGCATCCCAATAAAAGGAGCTAAGAAACGAACATCTTTCCATGGTAAATATTTAAACCAACCAAATAAACCACCGTTCCCTTTCTTTCTGCCCGTAAGTTCAAACGTTGCAAATAGAGCAAAGGCGGTCATAATACTCGGAATTACAACGACAAACGTTAAGACGACTTGAATGAATTTCCATGTTGGATCAATTCCCGGTTCAGTCAGCTGATGGTGAAAACCAACAGGGATTGAGAAAAACAAAAACAGGATAAACGACATACGAGCCAGCGCATCGTTAAAAATTTTTCCACCAATAATTTTTGGAATGATCGCATACCAAGCCATATAAGCAGGCAATAGCCAGAAATAGACGAGTGGATGCCCGAAATACCAGAATAACGTACGGCTTACTAATACATTGATTGTTTCCGCATAACCTAGTGACCATGGGATGAACTGAATCAACATCGCTGCAGCTAGACCTAGTGTAGCTATAAACCACATAATCATGTTAATTGTAACCATGAAAGCAAGGAGTGGTGATTTTTCTCCAGGGTTTCTTTGTTTCCATAAATATAATTGTCTCCAATTAATAAAAACAGCAATCCAACTTCCCAGAACTACCAGTGTTAAGCCGATATAAAAAGCTGGATGTGCTTGAAGCGGCGCATAAAACGTATACAAAACACTCGCTCTTCCCATTAATATCGTCACAGCTGTTACAATCGTCCCACTCACCATCAGCCAGAAGCCCAGCCATGCACCTCTACGCTGCGTTTCTGAGATTCCAACCGTTTTCCCCATTAATGTATATTGAAAACCGATTATAAAAAACGTTGTCAAAACAAGAGCAAGTATCACACCATGTACAGTTAAAACTTGATAATAGCCAATACCAAATGGAAGTGTAAAATGACCTGAACGTTCCAATACTTGCAAAAGCCCCATTAACCCTCCGGTTAATAAAGAAATAAAGGCAACATAAAAGAATGCCATATACAGTTGTGCTTCATTTTTTTTGATAGGAAGATAACTAGGTGACTCTTCTGTCATATCTATTACTCTGGCCAAGCTCATTCTTCATACACCTCCACAGTTAAATACATCATATGGTGTCCAATTCCACAGTACTCATTGCACACAAGTGTATACTCTCCTGCTTTATTCATAACTGTTTCCATTCTGCTTATGTAACCCGGTTCAACCATCATGTTCACATTCGTTCCTGCAATATTGAACCCATGAATCACATCAATGGTCGTAACTTGATAAAGAACGCTCGCCCCTTTTGGAATGAGAATATGTCTGACTGGTTTGCCTTCCTCATCCTCTCCAAGGTCATAATTAAATGACGATGCCACAACATTTACAATGTAACGATCATCATCAACTTTTGTTAATCCGAGATTTTCTTTCTTGAATGCATCCACTTCTTCTATATTTTGTGGGTCAATCGTTTGGGCATGGCTTTGTGGATGTGTACCCTTGTAAAAGGCACCATACCCTAGCACAGATAGAAAAACGACAAATGTACCAATCCCTAACGCAATACAAATCTTTTCAAACATGTGTATATGCATACACCTTCACCCCTCCCTTAACGACTTCATACTCCTCTTGAAAGAAATAACCAAAAGACTCCAACCCAACTGACAATAATGATCAATAAAAGAATTAATACGGAAACAAAAGTGCCTTTTAAATTCGAATTGTCTAGTTGCTCCTTTTTCTTCATTTCTTCTCCCCCTTTTTTCAAGAGTAGCAATCGTCTCAAAAAAAGCGTGTGATTCAAATCACGTATAAATTGACAAATTTTTGAATTCGGGGTCAGTCCCCTCTTTAACACAGCGTAGTGTTAACGCGGGGTCTGACCCTCCTTTCTCACTTCACAGCACTAGCGTGGGGTCTGACCCCTCACCTTCAAACCTTACGAATTGTTTGACAACTAGCATTGTTTAAATTATAGTAACCCCATAGGAATTATTTTTTTTGGACTTTTATTGACTGACTTGTCAATCAATAGTCAGGCGCTTTACTGACTGACTTGTCAATCAAGAGCAAGGAGGCGAACTTTATCTCAAATAAACAAAAAGATTCAAGCGAGCGACGTGATCAATTGCTTGAAGTAGCGCTAGAACTATTTGCGACAAAAGGCTATCACGCAACGAAGGTTTCCGACATTGTCAAACAAGCCGGTGTCGCTCAAGGAACGTTTTATTGGTACTTCGAAAGCAAAGAAGAGATATCTTTACAGATTATTGCCTACGGCAAAAAGCACCTTCTAAATGTAATTCAACAAGGATATAGGAAAGAAGCCGGTACCATTGATGACATGATCTCCTCGTCTAAAAATCTAATACAAGCATTTTTACAGTTTGCTAGTGAGAATCGTAACCTGATGATTTTCCTATTAGTAAAAGGACATGGCGCCGATGTACCCATTAGGAATGCAATCTCCGATATTTTTATTTCGATCGAAGAAGCCTTTGCAAAAAACATTCAACGAGCGATCGAATTAAACATGCTTCCAAATCGAAATTGCGTTGACCTGCAAGCTCAAATGCTGACAAGCCTTGTTACTGGCACAGCATCGAAATGGTTGTTCGGCCCGATGCAATCCCTAGATTACAAACCGGATCAGCCTCTTGAAGTAGTGGCACAAGAACTTGTCCAATTTGAATTTTTTGGACTTTTAAATCACGGGGGAAAACAATGAAAACAACGATTCAGTGGGAAAATGAAAACATGATCATCAAGAACGATCAAGGTGTTAGCCTCAATGGAACGACAAGTAATTCTAGTGATTTAGGTTATACACCAGTAGATTTATTAACAAGCTCATTAGGGTTGTGTGTGTTTATTTCCTTAGCAAAGATGCTTGTACGTGATGGGATCAAAGCTGATACAACGAAGATAAACGTTTCTGTCACTGCTGAGAAAGCTAACGATCTTCCTTCACGAATTGACAGGCTGCACGTGGACATAGCTTTACCTCAAGATTTCGATGAAGCGTATCGTTCGAAATTAACTCGCTCAGCAAAGAAAGCTTGTACAATTGGAAATACTCTTTCACAAGGTGTTTCCATCCATGTCAATGAACAGTGCTAAAAAACTAGTACATAAGTAAATTAGCTCTAAAAAAATAGTTTTCTATTAAAAACAAAAGAAAAAGGGGACATTTCAAATGAAATGGAATTACGTAAAGGTATTTGCAGTTGTGTCATTGCTGACAGTATTTTTAATTGCCTGCAACAATGATACAGAAACACAAGAAGAAGAAACAACAGATTCTGCTGAGGTTACGGGAGGGGAATTGACTGTTGCTGTCCCTGCTCAACCACCAACACTCGATGCCCAAATAACAGTTTCAACGGCAGCGTTAAATATTTCTCGCCATATTTTTGAAACACTAGTTACGTTAAATGAAGACTATGAACCAGTACCAATGCTAGCAGATTCTATTACAATGAACGATGATGGTCTTACTTACACATTTGAATTACGTGATAACTTACTTTTCCATAATGGTGAAGAAGTAACAACAGAAGATGTTGAAGCTTCAATGAATCGTTGGCTCGAAACTTCATCTAGAGCAAAACTATTATTAGAAGGTGCTTCATTTGAAGCCGTTGATGAAAGCTCAGTTGTCCTCCATTTAGAAGAACGTGCAGCTGATGTATTAGATATTATGGCAGGACAAAGTGAATTTCCAGCGATTATGCCAAAAGACATAATCGAATCAGCAGATGCTGCTGGAGTGACAGACTATATCGGGACTGGTCCATTCAAGTTTGAAGATTGGGTGCAAGATCAATATATTCAACTTACAAAATTTGATGACTATGCTTCAAGAGACGAAGAACGCAGTGGTTTATCAGGAAAAAAGGAAGCACTTGTCGATACGATCAACTTTGAAATCGTTACGGATCCATCAACTCGTGTTGCAGGATTACAAACAGGTAGTTACGATATTGCCGATGAAATTCCTTTCGAAAATTATGAACAAGTGAGCAATACACAAGGAATTGACACACATTTATACTTTAACCGTACTTTAACTTGGTTCTATAACATCAATGAAGGCCCAATGGCTGATGTTGAAATGCGTGAAGCGATTAACACTGCTATCAATCTTGATGAAGTATTGCTTTCTAGTTATGCAAATGAGGATTTATATGAACTGCATCCAGGATACATGAATTTGAATCAAGTGAACTGGTCAAGTACTGCAGGCGAAGATGCATATAACGTTCAAGATCCTGAAAAGGCAAAAGAGTTACTTGAAGAAGCTGGTTATGACGGCGAAGAAATCACGATTATTACGACACGTGACTATGGCTACATGTACAATGCTGCGATAGTTGTACAAGAGCAATTGAACCAAATTGGAATGAATGTAACGGTTGAAAATTATGATCTAGCTACATTCCTTGAACTGAAAAATGACCCAAGTGCTTGGGATATGCTTGCAGCAGGTACTGGTTATGTAACGATTCCAGCTCAATTACTTGCCCTTAATCCAGGATTTGCCGGAGCCGATGATCCAGTTGCTCAAGAAATGCTTCAAGATGTCCGTTCAGCCGAAACACCAGAAGATGCTTACGAACGTTGGGATGAATTACAAGCTTATTTATACGAATTCCTTTCTTCGACCGTAATGGGCCACCAACAAGATATTATCGCTACATCTGAAAACGTCGAAGGATTCCAACCATTCCAAGCTCCAATTCTTTGGGATACTAGAGTAGTAGAATAAAAATTGCATGACAGGGTGTGGGCAAACGCCCACACCTTTTTTGTTCATCTTCCAATTCAAGCCTCTTTTCAATGGCGTGATGTTGTCTATTTACTTTTAGGAAAGGAGGGCTCTAATTGATTGCATATATCGTCAAACGATTGTTATCGTTAATTCCTGTTTTATTCATAGTCTCAATTGTACTTTTTTCCATTATCCATTTAACACCCGGGAATCCAGCTGCGATGATTTTAGGCCAAGAAGCAACCCAGGATCAAGTTGAGGCCCTTAGCGAACAAATGGGATTACACCTTCCATTATATCAACAGTACTTTACTTGGATTAGTGGTGTGTTGCAAGGAGATTTAGGTTCCTCCTATTTTATGAGAGAACCTGTATCCGAAGCAATAGTTAGTCATTTAAAACCAACGTTATCACTGGCCATTATGGCACAAGTGATTGCGCTAGTGGTTGCGATTCCCGTTGGGATTCTTGCTGCCGTACACAGAGGATCCCTCATTGATCAGTCACTTATGATCGTGACATTATTAGGGATGGCCATCCCTAGTTTTCTACTTGGACTTTTACTTATGTTGGTTTTTGGCGTCCAGCTACAGTGGCTCCCAATTGGAGGGTACCGGCCACTAGATGCCGGCTTATGGCAACATATTGAATTTCTTATCATGCCTGCCCTCTCACTTGCAGCAATACAAGCAGCTCTTGTAGCTCGAATGACAAGATCGTCGATGCTCGAGGTGTTAAACCGAAATTTCATTAAAACAGCGCGTGCAAAAGGAACAAAGGAACGTCAAGTAATTTATCGACATGCACTTCGCAATGCGTTCTTACCGGTGTTGACCGTAATTGGGCAGTCATTCGGTACGCTTGTAGCCGGAGCTGTTGTCGTTGAAATTATTTTTAATATACCGGGGATCGGCCAACTGATTATTAATTCTGTTCAACGCCGAGACTACCCCGTTATTCAAGGTGTTGTACTATTTGTAACGGTTTCGTATGTGTTAATTAATTTAATTGTTGATCTATTGTATGGCGTCATTGATCCACGTGTTAGACTTGGCCAAAATCGAAAGGGGGCATAATCATGGCGCAAAAAGAAGCTTCCATTACTGATGCAAAATCTGATTTAAAACGGCAGCAGCGCCACCTACTTATTCAACGTTTTTGGTCAAATCGTCTCATGGTTATCGGTTCCATTCTTATGTTCTTTTTAGCCATCGTTGCGATTTTTGGCCCGTGGCTCGTTTCCCATTCACCATCAGATATGCAAGTGTCCAATCGCTTTCAACCACCCGGTGCTGGCCACTGGCTTGGAACAGATGACTTTGGGCGTGATGTACTTTCCCGTATTGTTTACGGTGCTCAAGTATCCTTAAGCGTTGGATTAGCTGTCACTGTTATTTCATCAGCCATTGGCATGATTATCGGATTATATGCTAGCTATTACGCAACACTCGATCATATATTAATGCGAATTTGTGATGGGCTCATGGCAATACCAGGTGTGTTACTTGCGATCGCTCTTATGGCTGCACTTGGACCTTCCACAACGAATGTCATCATTGCGTTAAGTGTAGTGTTCACACCAAATATCGCAAGAATTGTTCGCTCAGAAGCTCTTGTCATTAAAGAACAAACCTATATTGAGGCAATGCGTGCTCAAGGGGCGAGTGCCTCCCGAATCATTTGGTTACACATTGCTCCAAATACGATTTCTCCTTTGATTGTTCAATCAACCTTCATCTTTGCCGAAACAATCATTACTGAAGCAGCACTCAGCTTTCTTGGCGTCGGAATTCCAGCACCAGATCCAAGTTGGGGAAACATATTGTATGACGGTAAGCTCGTTATTTTTCAAGCATGGTGGATGGTTGTCTTTCCAGGCATAATGATCATTATTTCCGTACTCGGATTAAATTTACTAGGAGATGGATTGCGCGACCTAATTGATCCACATTCATCAAAGAAAAAAAAGAGCTAACTAAATTGATACTCTTTTAGTTAGCTCAGTAAGGGAGGGAATTCTAATGGAAACAGAGACTCTTTTAGAAGTAAAAAGACTGAAGACACATTTTCAAACTGAACGTGGGCGTGTTACGGCTGTCGATGATGTTAGTTTTCATATTGAACGTGGTGAAATTCTTGGTATTGTTGGCGAGTCTGGTTGTGGGAAAAGTGTCACCTCTCAATCAATCATGAGATTGTTGGATGAAAAGCAGACAACAACGTATGAAGGAAGCATCTACTTTCAAGGGCGAGACCTCCTACAATTGCCGATCTCAAAAATGCAAAGCATTCGAGGTAACGACATCTCAATGATTTTTCAAGATCCACTCAGTTCACTAAATCCAGTACACACGATCGGCCGGCAAATTAGTGAAGCGATTTTACTTCATCAAGATGTTTCGAAAAAAGAAGCACGTAATCAAGCAATACAATTATTACGAAAGACAGGGATTCCAGCTCCCGAGCAGCGTGTAAAAGAATACCCTCATCAATTATCTGGTGGGATGCAACAACGTGTTGTCATTGCAATGGCACTTGCTTGCAAACCACAACTTTTGATCGCAGACGAGCCGACAACAGCACTTGATGTCACCATTCAAGCGCAGATATTACAATTAATAAAACAGTTAAATGAAGATAGTGGCATGGGGGTTATGTTTATCACACACGACCTCGGTGTCGTCGCCCAGTTGTGCACTCGAGTAATCGTTATGTACCTTGGCCAAGTGGTCGAGGTAACTGACACAGAAAATTTGTTTGAAAACCCGCTTCACCCATATACAAAAGGCCTTATCAAGTCCGTGCCAAAACTAGACGGAGATCGCACGAAGAAGCTGCCAGTCATTGAAGGTGTTGTTCCATCTTTAGATAATGTCCCTTCCGGCTGTCGCTTTGCAGAGCGTTGCCCATATGCAGATTCGTTATGCGAAACAGAGCCTCCTGCACTCAAAGAGCATGAAGGAATAAGGCAAGTACGCTGTTGGCACTATGACAAACTAACAGCGAAAGAGGAGGAACAATGAAGATGAAACAGACAACAAGTAAAGGTGACATCCTCTTAGATACGAAAAACTTGAAAAAGCATTATGAAGTTACGGGGCCTCTTGGGCGTTTAGGGGGCATTAAAGGCCACGTGAAAGCTGTTAACAATGTATCATTTCAGCTTCGTTCCGGAGAAACATATGGTCTAGTTGGTGAATCAGGATGTGGGAAATCCACTACTGGTAGGACTCTATTGCGTCTTGTTGAACCGACTGCAGGGAAAATACTCTATGAAGGTAAAGACATTTTACAACTTTCTCAGAAAGAGCTTCGCTCCATTCGTAAGCATATGCAAATGGTCTTTCAAGATCCGTTTTCGTCCCTTAACCCACGAAAACGAATCGGAAAGACACTTGAAGAACCATTGAAAATACACGGAATCGGTACGCCAAAAGAGCGTCAAGAACTTGTAATCGAAATGCTGGAAAAGGTCGGAATGAAGCTTGAGCATTATTACCGTTTCCCTCATGAATTCTCAGGTGGACAGCGGCAACGTCTCGGGCTAGCACGGGCTCTTATATTGCGACCGAAGCTTATCATTCTCGACGAGCCCGTCTCCGCACTCGATGTCTCCATTCAATCGCAAATCTTGAATTTGCTTCAAGACTTGCAGGATGAGTTTCAATTAACCTATTTATTTATTTCTCATGATATTAGTGTCGTACGTCATATATCAGATCGAATCGGTGTCATGTATTTAGGAAACATGATGGAAGAAGCACCAACTGACAGCCTTTTTAAAACACCACTGCACCCATATACAAAAGCACTATTATCTGCTGTACCAATTCCTAGTACGAAAGAAAAACGAGAACAAATCATCCTGAAAGGAGAACTCCCATCCCCCTTAAATCCACCAAGCGGTTGTGTATTCCACACAAGATGCCCAGATGCAACTGTACTATGCGAACGGAAAGTACCAAAAAAACAAGAAGTCTCACCAAACCACTACGTTTCCTGCCATTTGTATGCTGAGTAAACAGAGCCAACCTTTTTCCCGGGTCAGTCCCCTCTTTAACACAGCATAGTGTTGATGTGGGGTCTGACCCCTCTTTCTCACTTCACAGCACTAGCGTGGGGTCTGACCCCCCACACAGTTCTTACCAGGTTTTAAATGGTGGGGATCCTGGTGGTGCATTTCCGATGATCTCCCAAAGTGGGATAACGTAGCCAATCGCAATAACGATAAGCATAATGATAATTACCCTTCCCCAACGCTCTGTCCAATACGGTGTTTTCGCTGAATTGTCTTCCACATCAGCGATCGGAAACTCCTCTACTCCTTTTGGTGCAAAGAACATCAGATGAAAAACTGCATACACTTGAAGAATGACCCCGATCATTAACAATGTTCCACCGACTGCTAAGAACATCAAATACGGATCCCAGCTTAACGCCGTCGCATTATCAAAATACGTTGTGTATGACGTACGGCGTGGAGAACCGAGCAGGCCGACCCAGTGCATCGCAATCGACATAAAGGCCATTCCAACTGTCCAAAGAAGCGTCGTGATCACTCCCAATTTATTAATCGCAGGCGTTAACACCCTCTTTGACAAATAAGGGACTAACCAATAACTAATCCCAAAAAACGTGAGAACAACCGATGTCCCTAGTGTTAAATGAAAGTGTCCAACAACCCACATGGTATTGTGAACAACTTGATTTAACTGGTTCGTACTCTGAACAATTCCACCTGCGCCTCCAGGAATAAACGCAATCATCGCAATCATCGGTGCTAAAAATCGTACATCGCCCCATGGCAATTTCCTAAACCAACTGACGACGCCTCTTCCACCTTTTTTCTTTGCCGTTTTCTCAAACACCGAAAACATTGCATATGCCGTCATTAAAGAAGGAAACCCAATTGCAAGACTCATAAAGACATGTAAAAACTTGACGTGCTCTGTGATTCCAGGATCAATAATTTGGTGGTGGAACCCTCCTGGAATATTCATAATGACTAATAAAATAATGACCACACGCGTTAACGTATCACTAAATCTTCTTCCTCCTATTACTTTCGGTACAACAACATACCACGCCGATACTGCTGTTAAATACCAAATATTAACGAGGGTATGGCCAAATGCCCAAAAGAGCGTACGCGCAAGCATGACATTAATCGTTTCCGTCCACCCTATTGCCCAAGGAATAATCAAAAGAACTTCAATCGTGACCGGGATGCTTCCGAAAAACAATAATACGAATACACCCGTTGCAAAATAAGCGAGAATTGGAACGTGCTCCCCTTTATTTTGCTTTCGCCAGTTTGCCACTTGAATAAAACAACCGAATGCACACATCCATACACCCAACACAATAAAAACTAAACCGATATAGAAAGCAGGATGTGCTGCCATCGGTGGATAAAATGTATATAATACCGATGCTTCATTCATTAAAACCGGAATTACGGCAAGCACAAATCCAATTATTTTTAAGACAAATCCAAACCAAGCCATCTTCCTCACTTTCGGGAGAAGTCCCCCGAGCGTGTGCGAGAGTGCTGCATAGAAATACCCGATTGCAAAAAATGCTGTTAACACCAAGACCAAGAGCAATCCGTGTGCTGTTAACACTTGATAATAGTTAAACCATGATGGCAATACCAAAAGCCCGGCGCGGTTTAGCCCTTGCAACAACCCTAATGCCCCACCAATCAGCAATGCTAAAAAGGCTACAAACAAATACGTTTTTGACAAAAGTGCATCTTCGGTACTAACTCCGAGCACCTGATCCATTTTTTCTTGTATTGATTTTTTTCTAGCTGTCGACACTTTCTAGTCCCCCTTATTTCACCGTGATTGTCGTCGCCATATGCTGATGGCCAATGCCACAGTACTCATTACAAACGACTAAATACTCACCCGGCTCATCAAACGTTTGTGAGATTTTCTGTATATGCCCTGGTGTCACCATCGCATTAAGATTCGTTCCAGCAACTTGGAATCCGTGAACTACATCCTTGGACGTCATCGTAAAATGAACCGTCGATCCGGCAGGAACTTCAATGTTATTCGGGGTAAAAGCGAAAATCTCCAAAATCATCACCACTTCATATTCATTTTCCCCAATTTCGTACACACCCGGTTGATCAAAAGGAGCCGTTTCCTCAACCTTTTGAGGATCAATAGTTTCCATATGACTTGGTGGCCCCATACCTAGAACGAACGTTTGATACCCTGTAAAAAACATAAAACCGATGATCATACCAAAACTAACTATCAACCAAATTTTTTCATCAAGATGAAACTTCATCACAAATCCCCCTATACTCTATCTAAATAGATCCAAAACATTAAAATATACGTCAAAAGAATAGAAACACCCACCACACCTAAGGAAAACCAAGTACCAATGCGTGCTCCTGACTCTTCTTTTACTTCCTCATTTTGCTGAAGCTTTTTATCTTCCATCTAACATCAACCTCCTTAGTTAGAATGCTAGTGGAAATTGAAGCTCCAGATGGTGAGTTGAATCACTTATAATTCGTCAATAATTTGAACAAAGCACCAAATTCACTATTAATAAAGAGGAAATAGGGATTTCTCAAAACAGAAAAAAGCCTCAAAGGTTCAACCCAAACCTTTGAAGCTACTTATTATTCATCCATTCAACATAGGCAATGTCACAACAACCATCAGTACAAATAGCAACAGTAAATACGAAACGGAGAAAAGAAACATCGCCCAAGTCCATTCCAAAACATCTTTCGTAAAAAACCCATACACACTTAAAACAAACCACACAACAGATAACAGAGTAGCAACTACAACAAAAAATAGGCCAAGCTCTGTTAACAATAGTGGCAGTGGTACTAAACACGCAACATACACAGCCATTTGCCGCTTCGTCACGCCAAACCCAGCAACAACAGGAAGCATCGCCACCCCAGCTGCCCGGTATTCCTCACATTTTCTCATCGCAATCGCAAATGTATGTGGCACCTGCCAAATAAACAACAAAAGAAATAAGGCTATCGGAATAATGTGAATAACAGACTCTACAGCTGCCCATCCCATTAATGGCGTGACAGCTCCCGAGACACTTCCAATTACTGTATTTAATGTATACCTGCGCTTTGACCACATCGTATACAGCACAACATACGTAAACCAACCAATAAAAGCATAAAAGACCACTATGATATTTATAAAAAATAACATGATAAAGCCAACTATCGTAAAGGAAAGACCTATCATTAACACAGCAGGCAAAGGAATTGTCCCCGTAACGGTTGGACGGAGTTTTGTTCTAGTCATTAACCGGTCGATATCAACTTCATACCAATTGTTCAAAATGAGTGCCCCCGCAATGACAAGTGCACTGCCGATCATCATCAGGAAAAACACACCCAAATAATCAAGAATCGAACCACCCGTTACATGAAGTGCTAACCAAAACCCTATAAAGACAGGAAACACATTTGAAACCAAAACCCCTCGTTTCACAAGTAATTTCATCTCCGCTATGAAGCGAGTCAACTCTAGAGAAGGCTGCTTTATGTTATTCATCTAAATCCCCTCCCCCTTGATAAAAATAGAAAACTCTACTTGTTAACGTACCAATTTTTTCGGGAGGGTAAAGTGATTTTCATCACGTGGTTTGTCGAAATAAGTGCTTTCATACATCTCACAATCTAAAAAAACATGCAATACGGCATTGTCGTCGTATTGCATGCTCTACAAAATTATTTTCTTACAATGTCTATCTCTATTTCTTCCGTATCGACCTTGCTCTTACCTTTGCGCCAACAACAGAGTCTACGATCCGGTTTAAGATTTCTTGTTTCGTCTGTCTTGGAGAGATATAGACATCTAATACCTTTGCTAACTTGAGCAAGTCACGCTTTGTTTTGAGCCTTTTGTCTTTTTGTAAAAGCTCGCGCGCCTGATGCACACTATCAGCTTGTTGGAGTTCTATTCCGATATCTTCCATATTATCTTCCTTGACCGTTTCTGCTTTTATTTGAAAAAAACTAGCTATTTTTTTACACATTACGGACTTCGTATCTCTCGCCAAAACATCTATATTAAAATAATCACAAAATAGCGTAATTTCTTTCTTCGTTTTTGATTTAAATAGTTTCTCTACATTTTTTTCCTCTAGGATCCTTTTTTTAAGCTGTTGATATTCCAGGTAGTTCCAACTTTCTTCTTGGTATCGAATCGTAGCCCTTCCAGCTAACAGCTTTTCATATTGGTCATCTGTCAAATTTTCAATAAACCTCACTGCTATAGTCAATAGTTGTTTGGTCTCTCTTTTTGACATAATTCCTCCTGTTTACTGTAAATTTACTAGTTTTGAGATTTCGCTTACCAACTCAACTAGTTCTGTACGGATGTTTTGCTGGCTCGCCCCTTGCTTTAACACAACAGGAATCCCGTATTCAGGAGCACTAGCAAATAGCGTTTGACCCTCACGTAAAAAATGCTGGAGACAATGATAATCACGGCTCACTTGAGTAATATACTCTTGCTGAGCTGCGATCGGCTTCTGTCCATAATAGGAAACCATTGTGAAAATAATCCCGAGCATCTTGGGGGAAATGCTTTGCCATTCAGTCCGATCCATCTCATCACGATACAAATTGTACTTTGATGTTAACTCGGTGATATGACGAGAGAGCGTGTTAATTCCAAGAGTCGATAAATAATCAGCCTTAGCCGGGACGATGTAATAATCACTTGCAACAATTGCATTTTGCGTAACAAGGTTAAAATTAGGTGGGCAATCGATAATAATAGCATCGTATTCTGCTTTTATTTCATTTAACTTCGTACGTAAACGCGAGAGCACTCGTAAGTAATTGCTTCTGATTGTGCGCTCCGTATTCCCACCAAGCCGGCTCGAAAGTTCCATATCAACATTGATTAATTCCAAATGAGAACATATCAAATCGATCCTTCCTTTCGATTCATACGCCTTCAACTGAAAATTCACCCGGCTAGGCGTCACGATAAGTCCACTAAGTGATGCGTCGATGTCCTGATCTAGAAATTCATCATACCAATGCTTAATCGTCCGTTCTTTTCGGTCATAATTTCTCCATTCTTCAAAACTGACAAAAGACAAGGTCAAATTCGTCTGTGGATCCAAATCAAGCAATAACACTTTCTTCCCTCGATGTGCCAACTCCGCAGCCAAATTGGCCGATAGCGTCGTTTTGCCAACACCACCTTTATAATTCATTACAGAAATAACCGTCACGAGATCCCCTCCATTCATTCTCATAATGTATATGCAAAAAATGGATGTGATTTCCCACTTATCAAAATGAATTTGCTGGAATGGAGGTGACAAAGGTAGGGCTTAGTCTGTATTAAAGGTTCTAAGTCAAATGTTGGGGTTGGCCGACGATGAGTCTGCCGACCTCACCCAATTCCTTTTCCGATATTCTTGAATTGATGATGAAGGAGAATTCGACTTCTAAAACGGTCGTA
>NZ_JBWQTV010000032.1:0-22283 GCF_056619965.1 Halalkalibacter sp. HAAS-P014
CGTTCGTCCTGAGCCAGGATCAAACTCTCCATGAAAATGGTAAGCTGATTAGCTCAATCTGCATCACGCTAGCAATGCAATAATAATTCGGATGAAATTTGCCCTATCGGGTAAATTTCCTTTGGGATTTCCTTGAAAATCCCTGAGATATCATGTATCTCTATTTCGCTTGGCTTTTGTTCAGTTTTCAAAGAACTCGTTAATCGCTGTTTCATCAGCGACATTCATAATCATAACATAATACTCTGTTCTGCGCAATAACTTTTTAAAAATTATTTTTGCAACTAGTTACGAACCAACCTGCCGTTCGTAGCGACAGGGATTAATATATCACAATAAATAATTCTGCGCAACAGTTAATTTAAAATTAATTTTTACGGCTAGATTTAATACTATACCATAGAGACGACATAAAATTCAACTAAATTTCAAATCCACCATTCTATTACCACACAAAGTATCTTTCAATCCGAAACGAACAATAGTCTCTACTTACCTATAGAAGAAAGTCAACAATTTTAAAGCAAAAAAGCCTAATCCTCCTTATCTTTACCACGGAATTAGGCTTTGGTCTTCCACAATCGTGCCAATTGTGGAAGACCATTTTCTATTGAACAATACCACTCAAGTGAAATTCATAACAATCCTGTATTGTCTTTAAGATTCATATTGTTATGTAGCAGTCAACGGATGACGTTGTTTTATCTCTTGTATAGAGAGGTTTAAACTATAATTTCCATGTTCGAGAAGTTTATTAAGTAAAAGATTTAGTTCTTCTTGGGATTTAGTTTTTATTTTTAAAAGGTAACAACCTTCTCCAGATATTCGGTGAGCTTCCACTACCTCATTACATTCATTGATAAAATCAATAAACGAATTATGATTCGCTGTTTTCATATTCATAATGACAAACGCCGTATAAGGAAGTCCTAATTTCATTTCATTAATGATTAAGGAATAGGCTTTAATTACACCATTTTCCTCAAGTTTTTTTATACGATTCCCCACTGCTTGACCAGTCATATGAATCAGTTCCCCTAAGTCCTTCCATTGGATACGTGAATTTTCGGATAGTAACCGAAGGATCTGAAAATCGATATTATCAAGTTCCATAAAAAATTCCTTTCAGTATGAAATTAATTGATATAAAAGTGTTTCATCAAAGTATCGATTAAAATCAAAATATTATTTATCTTTGTATTATATTAAATATTTTAATGAGGTGAAATAAATGAGCACTGCTTTAATTATTATTGATATACAAAACGACTATTTCCCAAACGGAAAAATGGAATTGAGTAATCCAATAAAAGCAGCTGATAATGCAGGAAAAATTCTTGAATGGTTTAGACAGAATTATAATGATAATATTTTTCATGTCCAGCATATTTCAAATGATGAAAGTATAGGCTTCTTTCTTCCAAATACTGAGGGAGTAAAAATAAATGAGGCTGTTTTACCAATAGAAGAAGAAAATATTATCACAAAACATACACCTAACAGCTTCTTCAATACTGATTTAGAAAGCAAATTAAAAGAAAACGGAGTGACCAAACTAATGATTGTAGGTATGATGACACATATGTGTGTAGATGCCACAGTCAGAGCAGCCATGGAGCTAGGTTTTGAATCTACACTTATAGAAGATGCTTGTACGACAACAGACTTGGCTTACCAAGGTAAGGTAGTACCAGCAGAACAGGTTCATTATGCATTTATTAGCGCACTTAATGGAATATATGCCAATGTAATTTCGACCGAGGATTTCATTCAACAAAAAGCTACAAAAAACTAAAAAAGCAACAAATTAATATGAAAGGGAGTTTGTTTTTTACAATCTCCCTTTTTTGCTGATGTTTAAACCTAACATATATGCAAGTTAACTAAAAATCGCTTAATTTTTATACAAACTTTTTTTGTAGTGTTCACGTAATTCTAGTGCATTATCTTCCCATTCTATTGTATGACCATGGATTAATTGACCAAGGACATCCAAGCATCGATGCCACCCTGCAGCTATATATATCGCCATCGATCGATCATCAAACGTATGGCTAAACGTCAAGGTGCACCCTTGATCCACTTCATGTATTCTTATCTCTAACAAATCATCAACTTCCCGAAAACAAAAGGAATATGGAAGATTTAATTCGGTAATAATCGCCTCATAGATTGACCCTTCACCATCATCGAACTTTATCTTTCCGCCAACACTAAGATCCATATCTCCAGTTGCAAATGGATACCACTGTGTAAAATAATCAGGATCCGTTACATAACGAAATACTTTTACAGGATTAAATAGATATTTACGTTCAAAAACCAAAACGTGTCTTCCTTCTTTTTCATGGAGACTGCCATAGTTACTCATGAATGTTACCACCTTTTTTCGAATGTATTACGGTTTCCTATACTTCAACGGTTTTAAATACTAATCACACCTTCTGGACCTGGCGTTAAAAATAACCCCAAAACAAATAAAATAAATGTTGTCACCTATCAATACTCTCTTTCGTTAAAGGTTACTTTACCTAAACTATTTAAGGTTATTTTTCATGAGAGATGCTATTTGTATATTGTTTTGTTCAGAAGAGTTTTCAAGCTGTCTTATCACTAACTGTTGTCGTTCGACTGGGTGATTTTGACTTAATTTAGCTTTCGCTTCTATTTTTGTTATGTTTATTTTAAATGCTACAATCCCTTTTTTCATTCCTTCAATAAATGAGGAATCAATTTCCTTTAAATTGTATGAGCTATTTGGACTTTCATATTTATTTACCATATCATTTAGAGATTCGAATATGACTTTCTGATCCTCGATAATCTTCATCTTTCCATATAAATGGATAGACACATAATTCCAAGTTGGGACTGCTATCGTTGTTTCATACCAAGATGGAGATATATAACAGTGAGGACCTTGGAAAACCACAAGAACTTGTTGGCTTTCTATATCCTTCCATTGTCCGTTCGGGTGGGCAAAATGACCATATAATGCACCTTCATCTTTATTTAATGTGAGTGGAAGATGGGTAGCATATGGTTCACCATTGTGCTGAGAAAATAAAGTGGCAAAGCTGTACTTTTCGATAAAATCATAAATCATCTCTTCATCATTGAGTTGAAAATGTTTTGGTATATACACGATTTAGATCCTCCTTGATAAAGCCTTTGTAATGTAGCTATCTGAAATTTAAAAATTTTGGATTTATATGAGTTATTCTATTATGCAAATTGACATTTAAAAAGGTACAATTATTAATAAATAAATATGTCAGAGGTGATTACAATTGAAAAATGCCATTTTTGCATTTAAGGATGGCTCGCCCAAATACAAACAAATCTATGAGCAGTTTAAATTATTTATAGAGAGTGGCGACGTACCAGCTGGTGACCCACTGCCATCCATTCGCCAACTTGCAGACTCCCTTCAAGTAAGCCGAAATACGACATTAATGGCTTATGAGCAGCTTGTAGCTGAAGGTTATATCCATGGAGAAGGTCGAAAAGGGTATTTTGTAAATGAATTAGATCCACTTTTATTTCAAAAAGCCTCAGCTTTTCCTAATAAAAAGCAAACAAAGTCTGTGACACCACCCCTAATTGACTTCCGAGCAGGAGCCGTAGATCAAACCAATTTCCCCCTGAAAATTTGGAGAAGAATAGCAAACCGAGTTTTAACATTACCGGAGAGCTACCGATACGGGGAACCCTTTGGTGAACTGTGCTTGCGTGAACAAATCGCTACATATTTATTCCAATCTCGTGGAGTGAAAACAGATCCAAATGCAATTATAATAGGCAGTAGTACCCAACAAATGTTAATTTATCTCGGACAAATTTTAAAGGATAATTTCACTAGCATTATTGTAGAGGACCCAGGTTATGATGGAGCAAGGGAGGCTTTTCAATTTCAATGTTTCACGCTTGAAACTTTACCAGTTTATGAATCAGGTAGTGATTTTTCAAAATTAGAACAAATGACTTCAAGGTTAATCTATGTAACCCCCTCCCATCAAAGTCCAATTGGAGTAAGCATGTCTATCCAACAAAGGCAAATGCTCATTCATTGGGCTAACAAGATGGATGGCTTTATTGTCGAAGATGATTATGATAGTGAATTTCGCTATACGCAACAACCATTTCCAGCACTTGCTTCCATTGATTCAACAAGAGTCATTTACTTAGGGAATTTCTCAAAGTCCTTTCTTCCAGGAATCCGTTTAAGTTATATGGTATTACCACAGAAACTTTTAAACCGTTATAAAAATCAATTTCTTCATTTTGAGAGTACCACTTCACTTCTTAGTCAGCTTACAATGGCTAAATTTATGGAAGATGGAGAATGGATTCGCCATATTAAACGAATGCGTCTTGTTTATAAACGAAAAATGCAATGCTTAGTTTCAGAATTACAACAACAATTCAAACAAAATATATCAATTATTGGGGAGCAATCTGGTTTGTACTTATTAGTTAAGCTACATCTAAAACGTTCAGAGGAATGGCTAATTGAACAGGCCTCCTATTTTGGTGTTACGGTGTATCCTACCTCCATTTATTCCATAAAAAATCATTCTGATGATCCAATTATTAAACTTGGGTTCAGTAATCTTACGTGTGAGGAAATCGAATTAGGTGTAAATCTACTAAAAGAGGCTTGGTCATAAAAGGTTATATCCCTCAACCTGCAAAGCAACGGTGGGGCAAAGCCTGGAGGATGAAGTATGTGCTGCATCCTCTATTTTTATTTCTCTGATTAACAATGAGGCCCATGGAAAGAACGGTTTAATTTTTTATATCTTTCGACTGAGGATTCGGACGAGCAAAGTGTCCATATAAGTGTGTTTTCTCCTTGCTCGAATAGTCGTAAATCATTGCTTCATCTGTTCTTTCAAATCGTGTTGGAATATACATAATCATCATTAACCTTTCATTAATCCCTTCTAAAAATCCATTTGAATAGCCATACGCAAAGCTATTTAGAATTTCCGTCTGCCAGTTTTCGAAGGTACTTATAGCTTTGCACATTTCTGGTATCCCTGAATTCTCAATTAATTTATAAATAGCTTTTAATTCCGTTTTAATTCTTTCCATTTCGGTCGTGCCTATATAAGCGTCAGCTCTTATTCTACTAACTCGCTACCCAATAATTTAATAAGGTATTGAAAAACGCCCTATGAACTAAGGTGAAAATTCTGTATAATGTAACCGTGGTTACATTATAGGAGGTGAGATTTTGATAAGTTGGCTACACCTCACGTATAAAATCCCTAGAAAACCTAGTTCTCCAAGAGTAAAAGTCTGGAGGAAACTAAAAAGCTTAGGGGCTTTTCATTTACATGATGTTATATGGCTTTTACCAAATAACGCTTATACATATGAACAGTTCCAATGGTTAACCGTTGAAATTAAAGATTTAGGTGGAGAAGCAACTATGTGGGAATCACATCTTCTCTTTGGATTATCTGATGAAGAAATAAGTCAGTTATTTATTGAACAAATCAATGAAAGTTATATTGAACTTCTAAAACAATTAGATGAATCAGATATCGATTTAGTTTCTTTGTCAAAAAAATACCAACGAATAAAAACAATTGATTATTTCAAGTCCCCATTGGAACTAAAAGTACGTGAAAAAATCAAGCAACGAAGGAGTGATTTAACATGAAGTGGGTTACATGGAAAAATATCGGAGTGGATCGTATGGCTTGCTGCTGGTTAATTAAAAACTATATAGACCGAGAAGCTGAATTTATCTTTATTCCTGAGGGTAAAACAGAAATTCCGAATGGAACAAAAGGATTTGATATTCCTGGTGCTGAGTATTCACACAGACATGGACAATGTTCTTTTTATTCTTTGTTAAATGACTATAACTTGCACGATCCTGTATTAAAAAAAATAGCTCAAATTGTAGATGAAGCAGATACAGTACAAGAAGTTTTTTTAGAACCTGTTGCACCAGGTCTAGATTATATTTGTGACGGGATTAGCTTAATTAGCAAAGATGATTCTGAAGCGTTAGAAAGAGGATTCATCATTTATGACGCATTGTATGCAATGATAAAAAGAAGTCATCAGTACTAATGGGGGAGAAAAAAGTGGAGAAACCTAGTTTTTGGAACATTTTTTGGACCTATATCCTTATTGGTTTACAAGGTTGGGGTGGTCCAGCTGCACAAATACAAATAATTCACGAACACGCCGTAGAAAAGAAAAAATGGATTGATAATGAACGATTCAGAGATGCTTTTGCTGTTTGTGGTATGTTACCAGGCCCAGAAGCTGCTGAACTTTGTATGTATGTCGGATATCGACAAAGAGGTTATTTAGGTGGGTTTTTAGCGGGATTGGGTTTTATGTTACCGAATTTCATTTTAATTACCATCTTGGCTTGGGCTTACTTTCAATTTGCTGCAACTTCTGACATAGCTCAAGGCTTATTATATGGTGTTAAGCCCGCAATGGTTGCTATTGTTTTATTCAGCCTTTATCGAATTGCAAATAAGTTTGGAGTATTACAAGATGGTAAAAAAATATTCATTACTCTTTTCATGTTGACTTTAACGTTTATTACGCAAATCGATTTAATCCTTTTGCTATTGGTTATGGGATTAGTGTATATGTTATTAGTTCGTTCGTTTAACAATAAAGTATTTAGCGTTAACAGTATTCCACTTTTTGCAGTAGCCTCTTTGGGAACAGCTTCAATACCAACTAGCCTTTCCCTATTATTCTTAAAAGTGGGTGCACTTAGCTTTGGTGGAGCATATACGGTTCTAGCGTTGTTACAATTTGAAGCTGTTGATAATTATGGGTGGCTAACAACTGAACAATACATTGATGGTTTAGCTATTAATGAATTAACTCCCGGTCCCACAATCATGGTAGCAGCATTCGTAGGTTTTGCAGCATATGGTTTTTTGGGAGCTACATTAGCAACCTTTTTTATCTTTTTACCAGCCTTTTTAGTAGTGCTGTTAGGCGCTCCGTATTTCGATAAAATTAGAGAAAACAAGAAGCTGAAACTATACTTAGCAGGTGTTAGTGCAGCAGTTGTTGGTCTTATCGCTAGTTTTTTAATACGACTTTCGTTAGAAGTATTTTATGATTGGGGAAGCATTATTATAGCATTTGTAACACTTGCACTCTTATTTAAATTCAAATGGCAAATATGGCAAGTATTCCTTTTAGCTTTAGCTTTAGGAACTTTGCTTATCTTTTTATAATAATAAAATCTGTTCCAAACTGGGACAGATTTTTCTATTATCATTATTGAACTATCCTGCCTTTACTTTAAGAGGACACTTTTTATGGTTTTAGCTCATGTAGCTTATAACGAAGCTAACTTTGGAAACCTTATCTAAAAGGAGGGATTTATATGTTAATGATATTTGAAATAATGAAAATAGCTGTCAACATCCGAAAGCTAACATTATTATTGATAACGGTCGTTTTTTTAATTAGCAGTTCTTTTATAATTCATTGGTTGGAACCTGAAATGTTTGAAAATCCATTCATCGGATTTTGGTATGTTATGACTACTGTTACGACAACAGGCTATGGTGACTTCGTTCCAAATACCACAATAGGTAAGATATTTGGCTTATTTTTATACTTTTTTGGAATTGGTTTAATCGGTATTGTCATTGGTAAAATTGTTGAAGGCTTTGGGCTTTTACGAAAATTAAAGGAGGAAGGAAAATTGAATTATAAAGGAAAAGGTCACTACGTGATTATCGGTTGGTCCAATAAAGCTAAACATACTATGAATGAGATCTTAGAAATCGATGACCAAGCAAAGATTCTTGTGATCGATTCACTACCGAAATCTCCCTTTGAGAGTGATAAATTTTCATATATACAAGGTGACGCAACTGATATAGAAACATTAGAAAAGGCAAATGTACTTGAGGCAAAAGCTGTTTTAATTTTTACAGGAGATAAAGAGTTTAACTCTGTCGCTGCAGATGGACAGTCACTTCTGATTGTATCAGCCATTGAGAGTTATGCAGTAGAGATGAAGCAAGAGATTTATACCATTGTTGAGATTCTTAAAGAAAAGCATATTTCAAACTTCGAGCATGCGAATGTAGATGAATTTATTATTGCTGATGAAGCCTTATCTGATTTAATGGCAAAAGCTGCTGTTGATAAAGGATCAAGCAAGCTAATTATGGAACTCCTAAGTAGAAGAAGTGGTGTCGATATACGTAAAATCACCAAAAAACAAATTTGGAAAACATATAACGATGCTTTTGAAGATTTAAAAAAACTTGGGGCTAATTTAATTTCTGATCGGAATGATTTTCAAATTTTAAACAAGCTAGGAGAGTCTATTCCTAAGGAGGCAGAGCTTTATGCCATCTGTACCAAAGAATCCTATCAGAAGATTATGAAACCCAACTAAAATGCAATTTGTAAATTTATACAATAAGTATTGACAACCTTACCTTACAGGAGTAAATTCTCTATTAGTTAAATTAAATAGTAACCTTTAGTCGCTTAATCATTTTGAGCGGGGGAACCAACTTTGGTGGAAATGTTCCATCTTGGGGTGAATCTTACTAAGTAAGAGGGGATACTCTCAGTCCCTAATCCGACAGCTAACCTCGTCAGCGTTATTTTGGAGAGAAGGGTCGGAATAGACCATTCTTTGTGATGGTCTATTTTATTTTGCACAAAAAGAGGTGGGAAAAGGTGGCAGATAAAAAGAAACAATTTGCCGTTGTTGGGTTGGGGCGTTTCGGTGGTAGTGTGTGCAAGGAGTTATATAGAATTGGACATCAAGTTTTAGCTATCGATAATCGAGAGCATAAAGTCAATGAGTTTGCACAATTCTCTACACATGCTGTTATCACGGACTCGACTGATGAGAAGTCATTGCAATCTTTAGGAATCCGGAACTTTGAGTACGTAATCGTCGCAATCGGGGATAATATCCAATCAAGTATATTGACTACCCTTGTCCTCAAAGAAATGGAAGTTGAGAACGTATGGGTTAAAGCACAGAATGCCTATCATCATAAGGTACTAGAGAAGATAGGTGCCGATCGAATTATTCACCCTGAACATGATATGGGTATCAGGATTGCCCAGCATTTAACCTCAGAAAAAATTGTTGATTATATTGAATTATCTAATGAATATAGCATAGTTGAATTACTAGCAACCAACAAAGTCCATAACCGTTCCATTATTGATTTAGATGTTCGTGCTAGGTTTGGTTGTACAATCTTGGCCGTCAAACATGGAGAGGAGATTAATGTATCCCCACTCCCTGAGGATATGATATATGTAAATGACGTCCTTATCGTAATTGGGCACAAAAGAGATTTAAAACGGTTTGAGGAAGAAGGGATGTAAACCATGTCATTTCCTAAAAAAGGTATTTTAAATCGTCGAATTCACTTGTCCCCCCCACAAACGTTAGCTCTAAGTTTTTTTATAGCTATTGTGATTGGAACACTATTATTAAAGCTTCCTTTTGCAACAACAGAGCCAATCGCCTGGATCGATGCATTATTTACAGCTACTTCCGCTACAACCGTTACAGGTCTTGTGGTTGTTGACACTGGGACAGCTTTTACGGTATTTGGACAAGTAGTGATTATGATACTCATTCAGATTGGTGGATTAGGATTAATGACGTTCGCTGTATTAATTATCGTTGTATTAGGAAAAAAAATCGGGTTAAAAGAACGGATGTTAGTACAAGAAGCTTTTAATCAAACTTCCATTGGCGGTGTTGTACGTCTCGTAAAGATTTTATTTATCTTCGCTATCTTAATGGAGTTTATTGCTGTTATATTACTCTCTATTCGTTGGGTTCCGGAATACGGTTGGGCTTTTGGCATTTATACAAGTATTTTTCATGCCATTTCTGCATTTAATAATGCGGGATTTTCGCTTTGGTCTGATAGCTTAATGGGATACGTTGGAGACCCTGCTGTAAACATTATTATTACATTACTATTTATCACCGGTGGAATTGGTTTTACTGTTTTGTCTGACTTATGGCACACAAAAGAGTTTCATCGACTATCCTTACATTCGAAATTAATGTTAGTTGGCACATTAGTCATTAATGTTGTAGCTATGATGTTGCTTTTCACACTAGAATACGCCAACCCAGCTACTTTAGGTGCCTTAGATCTCGCTGATAAGCTTTGGGCTTCTTACTTCCAAGCAGTTACACCTAGGACAGCTGGATTTAATTCAATCGATATCGGCAGCATGACTTCTGGATCGATTGTCTTTTTACTGCTGCTAATGTTCATAGGAGCAGGAAGTGCTTCCACAGGCAGTGGGATCAAATTAACAACATTTATAGTTATTGTCCTGGCTGTTATCACATTCTTAAGAGGAAAAAATGACACTGTAGCGTTTGCACGCACAATTAGACTTCAAATGATAATCCGTTCATTAGCAATTGTTGTGATTAGTTTGTTTGCCGTATTCCTTACTATCCTAGCTCTGACTATTACAGAAAATGCTCCATTTATTATGATTGTCTTTGAAGCTTTTTCTGCATTTGGTACTGTTGGACTGTCGATGGGGTTAACAGGAGAATTATCTCCTTTAGGAAAACAAGTTATTATTTTCTTAATGTTTATTGGACGAATCGGGCCATTAACATTGGCTTTCTCATTAGCGAGGGCTCAAAAATCAAGCATCCGTTACCCAGATGGAGAGGTATTTACAGGGTAGTGTTATAGCTAAACTTTTAATTAAAATAAAGCCTCTTACACACATATAAAGGGTAAAAGAATTAGGATAGGTTAGGATAGCATTGGAAATATCTGCTTTACCTATCCTTCTTTGTACTACAAATGACCTCATTTACCACAACAACAGGGGTGGGTGTTGTTGAATGCACTACCCGTTAGCTGAAGAAAAATTGTTCATCAGAGAATCGGAAAATCAGGTTATAAGTTTAATAAGATAATAATAACCACAATAATTGCTGGAATTAAACCGATTTTAAAATACCACCAAAAGAAAATTCAAATCGTTCAGAACCTTTATTCAGCTATCGACCCGTTACTTTCATAAGACCAAACCACATAATTAACTAATTTTTTGTATCTTTATCAGAATAAAACTGACCAAATATAATAATAAGCCAATAGTTTTAAATAAGTTGGTTTTCTTTATATTTATCGAACCCACTTTTTGTAAGTCGTTTCAATTCATAAAAATTGAATTAAATTAAACAGGAACAACCACAGCTCTGACTGTTCCTGTTGTTAAGGTAATGGAGACTTTGTTGAATAAAAACTATTTCTAATTTTATAAACATGAAAATTGAGTTTTATTTACCTCACTTATCCTTTCTTACTATTGTTCTGCTTTCGCCAACCGTAGTGAGTCATTCCACGAGGTTTGTATACGGATAACGTTATAACCACAAGTAATACCAACAATCCACCAACAGCGTGTACAACAAGAGACTGTCTTACCCCACGGAAATCGGTGCTGGATAATGTCGTCTCTGCTGCTACATTTGCAATATAACTAATTGGCTCCAGTTGTAAGTACAAGACGATAGCTGCAACCAGCGTTAACAATAATTTTATCAAAACCCAATAATGACGGAACAAGCCCCACTTTGTACCTAACGATTGTATAAGACCACCTAACAGAGAGAGTATACTCAACGGAACAATGACGAACAACGTAGTCAATTCCATCGATAGGTAAGATGCACTGACCACCTGTTCATTCTCACTATTCAAACCAGCAATAGAAAGCACAAGAAAACAAGCAATAGCTCCAATCCAACCAAGGGTAGAAACGATATGTATCAAAAGTGCAAATTTTCGGACGCGTGTTGTCATCATCATGACTCGTTACTACCTTGTTCTACTAACGAAACATCGTAACCAACACCATTAAGTGAAAAGTGGCGACTGGGACCATGTTCTCCACCAATACCTGTCACTTTCAAAATTACAAATAATAAAACTAAAACAATAACAATTATCCCAAAGACTTTTACCCACCGTGGTGTACGTGGTGGTCCTTCGTGTTTAGTCATGAATATCCTCTCCAATTTGTGGTTATTAAATATAATTTAATTATAGCAATGTTTTTAAGCCACCTTGCACTAAGAGGCCGTTAGCTTAGTACATCTTTTCACAAAGTCATATAAAAGTGAAGACTTTATTGCGCAATATTTAGTCAAATACGAAAGACGATCACTTTGAAAGCAATCGTCTTTTTAGAGGATATTCTATTACCAGTCTATCTGTACTGTGCAGCCATTTCCTGCTCTTTCATTTTTTTAAGGAGAAAAACTTCATTTTCTCCAGTGTTCACATTTAACAACATTTCTTTATTAATTAAATTTGTTTGAATTTCCACCCTACAGAATTGAGTATAGTTTAATGTGACTTCTTTAATTTTATATGTTGGTTTTTTTACCATATACATACTATTAATTTGCCTCTTCTGTACATCTTGAATATATTTTGTCGCTTCATCAGTTGTTAATATATGAGGATCTAGTAGTTGATTAGACCTCACTGTTCTTTCTTTTACAAAGGGCACATCCATTATTATTCCTCGATATCCTGTAATTGCGTCAATAAATACCATACGTGGTGTAACCTTAGGAGGGAATGGATTTCTTGAAGCAAAAACCAATATTTTCGCAAGCCAAAAAGGATGATAGTAGAGATATTCTTGTTTTATTCCATTAGATATATGTTCTAGGTTAATCTTTCTGTTTAGGCGGTCCTTTAACGATAAATTTTTATATATTAGTTTGGGTAACGAAAAAGCCTTTTCCTTTTTAGCTGTTATGATCCGAACTGTTTCATTCTGGTATTCTGGAATACTCACTTACATCCCCCTTATTGTGCGTCTTTAAGCGCTGAATGGTTTAATTCTACGTCTCTTTGAATTTTCTCAGGTGGAGCAGGTGTCATCAAACTGACAATAATCATTAGCGCAAAGGATGCTGGGGTCGCATACATTACCTCATTAATAACGCCTCCAGGAATTTGCATGGCAACAAGGTATACAGTCATACCTCCAATAATAGCTGCTAATGCTCCGTGTTTGTTTGCTCTTTTCCACCATAGGCCTAATAAAATAGGTGCACTGAAACATGAAACCATAGCCCCGCCAATCATCGCAATCATAACGTGTAATAATGGTGGAGGATTCAACGATAATACGATTGCTATTGCTGCGGCTAATAGCATAACTGTTAAGCCTATCTTTGTAACCTTTTTTTCTGATGCATTTGTATTGATATGCCCTTTATATAAATCATGGGCTACTCCGGAAGAAATCGATAATAGAAATGCATCCGTTGAGGACATGATCGAAGCTAAAATTGAAGCTAAGAGAATTCCTGCAATTACAGGATGTAAATAATACTCGATGACAGTCAAAAATGCTAAATCATGATTATTTCCGATCGTATCACCAAGGCTAATACCAGCAAGTAAAACAAACACTCCTGTTAAGAAAAGTAATATAAATAAGAATGTTCCTCCTACCATTGATAGTCTTGCATGCCTCGCGTTTTTCGCACTTAAAGTTCTCATAACCGCTGTAGGGGTCACGACTGAAAACCATAAAAATACAAAGAAAAGGCCAAAATAGCTATACCATGGTAAGGTAGTATCAAATGCTTCTGGATTAACACTTAATGCTGCATTAACAATATTAGGGATTCCGCCACTGTCAAATATAATAATTACAGCTAATAGTGCAATCCCGGCTACCATCATAAAACCCTGAATCAAGTCAGTATAAGTAATGGCCCACATACCCCCAATAGAGGCATACAAAGTCATTCCTGCACCTATAATAATAACTGTCAAGGCGTAATCCCACCCTAAAACATAGGAACCCACATATCCAACTGTTGTTAATTGAGGAACAATGTATATGGTCATTAGTATTATAATTAATACAGCAGATAAAATCTGAACGGACTTATCAAACCTATTGCGAAAATACTCAGGTAATGTTGTCACTCCAGATCTACGCATTTGTGCAGCAAAAAGGTATAACGCAAATGGAAATAATGCTACACTTCCTAATCCAGTAGCTAAATAGAATGGAACACCAAAAGCTACCCCTGATCCAATTGCTCCATACATAGAGCCACCACTTGCTACAGCAGCAAATATCGCAAATGATCCAACAAATCCATTTATTGATCGACCTGCTAACCAATAGTTCTCTTCTGATGATAGAGCTTTTCGCGCAAAATATATCCCGATAACTGTCATTATAATTAAGTAAATAATTATCACCGATGTTTCAATTGGTCGCATACTATCATTCACATCCTCTATATTAAGATATAAAACTATCTTTCAAATCAGGGACAATAAGATCATTTTAACTATTAAATTTGTATTAGTTACGATATCGTTGTGCGATTATCTGTCAACTTAATTTGAGTCCTTTTTTTCCACCTTCTCTACCCAAAAAATAAAAATAATTGATTGTATGCCCCATATAAAAAAGGCTATAACCATTAACCAATTAATTACAGGTATTCCTAACCAACCTGTATGTGTCGGAAACCAAGCAAATACAAAAATCGCAATCGCTAACATGATCATAGTCATAATAATGCCTGGATTTTTGAAAATATTTTTCTTTTGTCTCACTATCTCCCATCCTCCTTTAATCAAATATTTATTTTTGTTGAACTAACTTCCATCAGTAATGTGGTTCTCAAAAGAAATAACGGACTAATTTAATGGAATTCCTATATTAGCTTCAACACACCTAAATATCACTAATATTCTGAACATCATTTGTAAAAAAACTGGCTGCAATTAATCAAGACTAGTTTTCTCTTTCATCTTTGTCTTTACAGGACTTGGACATACTGCATTTACTCGAATCAATTCACCAAGACATTGATTAATTTAACTGATAATAGCTAATCCTCAGAGTGCTCCTATATTAATTTACTTTCTCTTGTGATTTTGAATAGACTTTTTGGCTGCATAAAGACTATTTTTTATATGCTCTTTCATTAAATATTCCGCTTTAATATGATCCCTTTCAATAAAAGCATTTGTAATTTCTTCATGTTCTAATGCAGCCTTCTTACTTCTTTGATCACTTTCTTTCGGAGCAAGGCGACGATATCTTGCAATATGATCCTTAAGTTGGTTTAAAAAATTGATAGCAGTTTGATTCCCACTAATCTCATAAAACAATGAGTGAATTTGACTACCAAGATTGACAACCTCACCCCCATTCTTATTTTGGGATGCCTCTATTAATTGGTTGGTTAACTTCTCTACTTTCTGAATGTCGTGATCAGTAGCATTTATCGTAGCTTCACTAATTACTAACCCCTCTAACATAATGCGAACCTTAAAAATCTCTTCTAATTCTTCTGTTGTAATCGGAGCGACTTTCATTCTTCCATTCGTTTGGCGAATGATTAACTTTTCCAGAATCAACCTTTGTATGGCTTCCCTAATGGGAGTTCTACTTATTTCCATATCTTTTGCAAGCTTTTCTTCATTAATTGGCTGACCAGGTTCTAAATTTCCCTCTATAATATTTTCCTTTAACTCAAAATAAACTAAATCTTTCGTGGATAGTCTTTGTTTTCCTAGAGGAGATAAACTCATTATTCGACTTCCCTTCTTTTCTTTACTGGTACAATCTATGTGTACACAAATTAAAATATACCTTTATATAAATATAAAAGAATATTTGTATACAATTATTAAATTGCTCTCCATTTTAGGCAAATCGCCGATACGGCATCGTAAAGAGGTGTTTGAACAGGTCGGTGTTCAGAATGTCCAGGACAAAATTACTGTCAACGAAGCTTGTGAACAGTGGCAAGCACTTTATAAGAAAACCGGTGATTTATCTAAACTTTTACAAGTATTCGGTTTGATGGGGAAAGAAGATCAACTTGTAAAATCCCTATCAGGAGGAGAACGGCAACGTCTGGCTGTTTTACTTGCTTTACTGCCTAAACCAAAGCTTGTTTTCTTGGACGAGCTTACAACAGGCCTAGATACGAAAGCTCGCCGGATACTGTGGAAACTGCTATTAACAATGAAAGAGAAAGTTCTATCTATCGTACTTACCTCGCATTACATGGATGAAGTAGAGGCCTTATGTGATGAAATTATCATTCTAAGAGATGGAAAAAATGTTTTTCAGGGTACAGTTCGTGATGTGGTGGAATCTAGTAAGAAGACATCTCTTAAGGATGCATATTTATATTATTCTGGTGAGGAGGGTACGTGGTGATGAATTTTTAGTGGAACAGTTACGGGTCATACGGAGCCTAAGAAGTGCTCATTACTCCATCAATTCTATTTATCGATTACTTTCACAAATCCATCATCCCACTCCAAATATCATAGAAATACTAAATAATCCAACAGAGAAAGAAGATATCGTTTCTGTCACGGATCAGTTAGTAACATCCTTACTAGAAGCACTAAATGGGGCAAACGCTGTATTAGAATTATTTAATCATAAACTTAAAGAGATAGAATAAACATTGCTTACTAAAACAGCGAATCTGTGCTTAGTAATCACACGCTATTAGATATATAGAGTAATTAATAGTTTTTACTGATACTTAAAAATAAGATTAAGAGGGGGCGTATCCCTCCTATCCTTTATTCTTCTAAGCTCTTCCGTATTTGTCGCGCATTAAATCCCACTAGCCATTTATCACCAATCTTTAATTGTGGTACCCCTTTCTCTCCTGTCGCTGTTACCATCTCCTCCATTGCTTCAGGGGATTTGCTTACATTAACTATGTTATAGTCAATTTCATGCTTATCTAAATATTTTTTTGCCATTACACAGTAATAACAACCATCTTTAGAATAAACAGTAACATTTTTTTCATAATAAGAATCTCCTTATTTTTATTAATCTGCTTTTCTTAGAAGACATGAAATAAAAGAGTTATCTTTTTTATCTCAAAAATTAGAAGCTATCTCTAATGATCTTGAAGAATTAAAAAAAATAACTTCAAAACTTAAAAAAAGAAAAAGTAACGTATTCACAAACCCATTCCAAAAAGGCAAGAGTCCTGTTCCATCCATGAACTCTTGCCTCCACTTACCAAACTTCTACTGCGCAGTATTTAGTCTACTAAGGGAAAAAGCGCCTGACCCCCAGTGCAGAAATACTTTACAGTACTGGGGGTCAGGCGCTTTAATTGGACACAAAAAAAGACACCCAGATTTAGAGCGTCGCGTCAAATTCTTGTATTTTAGGAGGCATCACTGTTCCTTATTTGAATTCATTTCTTCGTTAAATAATAACTTTACATAATCTCTTCTCGAATATAAAATACGATAGATCGATACATAAAGATCATCAAATTTATAAAAAACAATGTAGTTCCCACTGACTAGATACCGGTAATCTGTTTCAATATTAATCTTTGAGGATAACTCTAGACCTACCATTGGATACTCTTTTAGCTTTTTGTAACTCTCAATGATATTTGAAACTACATTTACAGCAGCTGTCGGATTATCAAGTTCTTTAGTAATATATTCCTTAATATCATACAAGTCTTGTTTAGCAACAGGGTTTATTCTCAACCTATACATAATTATTAAACTCCAAGGTCATTCTCAACTTGTTCTTCAGTTAGCCACTCATCTCCAGCTTTTATTGCCTTTTCAGCTTCCATAAGCTTTGAAAGCAGTTTAATCGTAGCTTGGTTTTTCTCATATTCTTCAATATCCATAATGGCATATCTACCTCGACCATTTTTCGTTAAAAAAACTGGATCACCTACTGCAATGTCTTTTAAAACTTCATTGTAATTTCTTAAATCTGAAACAGGTTTAATATTTGGCATAATATCAACTCCTTTCACTGAAATGATTATACCATTATTTCACTTAAAATAATACGTTAAATCCAACAGCAAAAGTGTCCTAAAATTGAAGTTAATTGCTGCGCAGCATGCGTCTACTACGTATAAAAAGTTTACTACAATCTTGCTCATATGCTTTTCGGATATCAACAAGCAAACATTACCTCGTGTTTCTGTATTTTTTTCGATTCATCATATTCTTCAACTATATATAATATAGTTTGTTAATCGTGAAGAATAAAAAACATAAACAATGACGCCACTTCGGAATATCACGATTATAATGGCCCAAGGGGAGTGTATGTTATATGCCTGTTGTAAGACAATCACATGTCGTTTACACCGTTCAGCCAGGCGATACATTATATGCAATCGCTGCACGTTTTGGCAGTACAGTCCTAGAAATTCAAAGAGCGAACCTACAGGATCCTCGTTTCATCGATCCAAATGTCATTTTTCCAGGTTGGACACTTGTTATTCCTGTCCCTACCGTACGTCCCTTTGACACCACCTATCTTCCGGTCGCTGGAGATACACTTTTTCATATTAGTCAGCGATTTTCAGCACATTTCGATCTTGTCGCCGGAGTTAATAGACTCCAGGATCCGAACCTTATTTTTGCTGGGCAGCTTCTCTGGGTTCCAGCCTTTGTGTACGAAATTGAAGTAGGAGATACTCTATTTGGCATTTCCAGACGCTTTCAAATTCCGATAGCAAATATTTTAGCAGCAAACGAAGGTCGTCCTGGATTTTCACTTGATTTAATTTTTGTCGGTTTTCGCTTACTCCTTCCACTTCCGTCATCAAGAAATATCGTAGTCACTCATCCTTTTCCAGGGGATATTATTCCAGGCAGAGAGCTTGTGGAAGGCTTCGCTCGTGTATTTGAAGCCAATGTATTGATGCAGATTCGGGATGATAACGGGGTGATCGTCTCAGGAGAACGCTTTACAACAGCACTTGAAGGTCCACCTGCATACGGTTATTTTTCTGAAACCGTTCTCATCGATCGACCCCCTACCACACCTAGCGGACAATTATGGGTGTACTCTCGCAGTCCAGTCGACGGCAGTATTATAGATCTTGTACAAGTAAGAGTTTTCTTTATGTAAGGCATGGGGACAGGATAGTGAAAAAGGCGTTTTTCCTTTTTCACTATCCTATAGGCCATGTGCGTAGCCGTTACCCTCATTTTGAAAGCCCTACTATGAATGGGTTTCTCATAGTAAGGCACGTAATATGTGGAACCATTGCGCTTCTTCGAGGGTACTTTATCACCAGTCTCGATCCCCCCACGCTTCCTCGCTGCTACTCTAGCCCTTTCCTGCGCCCTTTTGTTGAATGAAGTAAAAACAATTTTCTTTAATATAAAGATGTATTGCTTTTAAATGGTTACAACCAATCCTTTAAGACTACCAACCCATTGCCTTTCGTTTTTAGACGAAGACTTTTAAAAAAAATTGGTTATTCTGAATTCATTGCCTTTAATTAAGTTAATCAAATTTCTACTAATATAGCCAAAATAGTACGATGAAAATTATGGGAAAAGTAATACAATTCATGAAAGGCTACCCAATCATAAAAAGATTAATCCAGATATAAAAGGAAATCTTACTTGCTCCACTTGGAGTATTCTGTAATCTTTGAAGGGTCTCTGGATATCTTAAATATGTAAGCCTTTTACGTTCTAAAAGGAAAAAGCAGTAGAAATAATACTAATATTTTTATAAAAATATTGTACGAGGAGGCTCTACATGAATAATCAACCTAATACTGATACAAAAAAGAATGGACAGTTTCCATGGATGGACAAGTCCCTGTCACCACATGAGCGTGCTGAGAAGCTCGTAGCCGCTATGACCTTGGAGCAGAAAATCGCTCAGCTTCACGGTGCGATGGAGACGATCAACATCTACGCCTTGCCGTCTGCGGATGAAATGAATGCCATGAGCGCAGAGGAGCAAGATCAGCTTATGGCCCAGATCCAAGTACAGCGTCATGTAAAGGGTATTGAGGAGTTGGGAATCCCACGCTTTCGCATTACCAACGGCCCAGTAGGCGTAGGTATGGGTGACGGACACCCAAGCCCAGCCGCTACCGCATTACCCATGTCTATCGCTCTTGCAGCTGGCTTTGATCCTGAGCTTGCACGTGACTACGGCGACATCATTGGTTCTGAGACTGCGACGCTTGGTCAACATGTACTTGAAGGACCTGGCGTTTGTCTACATCGAACTCCGATTGCAGGCCGTAACTTTGAGTATTTTTCAGAAGATCCGTACCTTTCCGGGGTGATGGGCGTTGAGGTTACGAAGGCCATCCAGGAACACGACATTATTGCCATGGGTAAGCATTATGTGGTTAATGATCAAGAATACGAGCGCTTTCGCACTAGTGTCGAGGTGGATGAGCACGTATTACGCGAGCTGTACCTGCTTCCGTTCGAGATGTTGGTCAAGGACGGTGACATTGCTGCGATGATGAGCGCCTACAACCGCGTTCGTGGTGTTTATGCAACTGAAAATCGCTATATCCTTAACGATATTCTTCGTGACGAGTGGGGGTTCCAAGGTTACGTGCAATCTGATTTCTGGTCATGCCGTTCTGCTGCAGGATCGTTGAACGCTGGTATGGACCATGAAATGCCGGACGCCAAGTGGTTAAACGAGACTAATGTTAAGAATGCACTTGAGGACACAAGCCTTGAGATCCAAACCGTCGACCGAGCACTGATTCGTCGTTACACGCAAATGTTCCGTTTCGGACAGTTCGAGCGTCCTTACAATCCCGGGGAGATCGATGCAAAAGCTCATGGTGCCATCTCTCGGAAAATCGGCTCCCAGACAGCTGTTCTTCTAAAAAATGAGGGCAAGATGCTTCCACTCGACCCGAAAGCTTATGGTTCCATCGTGATCATCGGTCAATCTGAGTACGTTGATGACGCCTGTAATGGCGGTGGTGGCTCATCCAAGGTCACTCCACTCTACACGGTACCACCGGTAGAAGGCATGCAGACTGTCCTACAAGGTCTTGGTTCGGATACGAAGGTCAGCAAGGTCACTGTCGCCAAAGGTCTGTCGAACCTTGAAGAAGCGAAATCAGCTGCCACTGAAGCTGATGTGGTTATTCTAATGGTCGGCTTGGTTGCCACTGAGGGGGCTGATTTACCTAGTCCGAACATGCTGAACGATCAGAATCGCATGGTCGACGAACTACTGGATATCAATCCACAATCGGTTGTAGTTATGAAAGATAGCAGCCCTGTGATGATGCCATGGCTTTACAAGGCTAAAGCAGTTCTAGAAGCATGGAACCAAGGTACTGAAGATGGTCACGTTGTTGCCGACTTACTCTTCGGCGTTATAAATCCATCAGGCAAGGTACCTACCACATATGCCGCTTCCGAGGGCGATCTTTTGTACGCAAACAACCCTGAGCGCTACCCTGGTACCGATGAAGGCAATGGTTTCCCGGTTATCCGTTATTCTGAGGGCCTCAACATGGGCTACCGCTGGTTTCAGTCTCAAGGGATTAAGCCATTATTCCCGTTTGGGTACGGCCTATCCTACACGTCCTTTGAGCTTTCTGGATTCTCAGTAACACCATCACAAACGGATGGCAAGTCCCCTATCACGATAAATGTGACCGTAACCAATACAGGAAAGGTTGCTGGAGCTGAGGTTGTTCAAGTATATCTAGGCATTCCTGTCAAAGGACAGCCACCTAAACGTCTTGTTGGGTTCCAGAAGGTTTACCTCGAGCCTAATGAGTCACGCGAGGTTACCATCACAATCGACCCGACTGCTACGAACCATCCGATGAGTGTATGGGACTACTACGAACATGACTTCGTGGTGAAGCCTGGCGAGTACACCATCTATCTTGGCACATCTAGTGAAGATACGCCTTACAAAGGCAATGTAGTCGTTGAATAACTAAATTTTAATATAATAGTTAGAAGGGTTGAATTCTTAGTTGAATTCAACCCTTTTTTCTTATTTACCCGATATAGACGGCCAACAAAACAGTGTCAGGCACCTGCCAAAATTATTCGTTCTCATGCTATTAACGGTTGTTAATTTCAATAATTTCACCCTTTCAGGATCTCACTTCACTACTTAGTTCAATAAAGTGTACGCATTTTCTTCTTCATCTAAAATAAAACCTTGTTGTAGAAAAAGCGCCCTATAATGGAATAAAATTGAGAAACCGATACAACTTAGCTTATTTTTACTTCAAGTAAAGCATTCTACTACTGCCTTCACTCGGAACTTGAACCCTAGAGAATGTGTGCATGGCTAGCACACTAAAAAAAGACAATCCATTGGATTGTCTTTTAACTGCCTGGCAACGTCCTACTCTCACAGGGGGAAGCCCCCAACTACCATCGGCGCAAAAGAGCTTAACGACCGTGTTCGGC
>NZ_JBWQTV010000033.1:0-18993 GCF_056619965.1 Halalkalibacter sp. HAAS-P014
TTAAGCTCTTTTGCGCCGATGGTAGTTGGGGGCTTCCCCCTGTGAGAGTAGGACGTTGCCAGGCAGTTAAAAGACAATCCAATGGATTGTCTTTTTTTAGTGTGCAAAAATAGCATGCTCTAGACTGAAGAAACACATCTTCTTCGTATGAGTCGGTGGATACATGAGAAACATCTTTAAATACGTCATATTGCCCAAGACGAACTGTTACTCTTCGTAGAACAGCATGAATAAACTTCGTTAGAATGAGCCTCATGAATGACTTTCTCGTAGGAGAGAAGAGAAAATGTTCGATACAGTCGAAGATACGCCTGAATAGACTCCTGAAATGGAAGAGAGAATATCGACTAACTTCTTTGGTGCGCCAGGTATTAACAAGTTTAATACTAACCTTCACTCAAGGAGGAGTTTTCAAATATAAAGTACAGGAAATTCTAAAACAAAAGCATATGCTAAAAATATTATGTTGCTGATTCACTTAAAATAAAACAGAATGAAAGAATTATCCTTTCACTCTGTTATGTTAAATATAGTGAAATCATATATGGAATTTTACGCTGAGCAACAGTTAGATAGTGCGAAATGTATGGGAAATCTACGCCATCAAAAGTGTGAATTAAATCGCCCCACCATTCTGCTTCATACCTGCAAATCATACTTAAATTATAGAGCAATAAGAAATGTGTCGCTAATTCAGGTAATTTGTATTCTTCATTGTAATCCCTATTTTTTAAAAGGTGAACTTCGCCTTCATAAGTAATAAGAAAAGGATAAGAGTTAAGAAAAGAAGGCAGATTAGAGTAAAGCACGGTTAAAGAGTTTTGTTTCTCTGTGACAGAAACTTGTTGTATTTCACTCATATGAGACTCTAAGTATTGCCCAAAACGGTTTGCCGTCATATGGTATGAGTCCAGTACTTCCGATGAAAATACCAATTCGTTTCTGTCCCTATCGCCAATAAAAAAGAGTTTATCTCCAGTTAACCGATCAAAAAGTTGATGCATGTCGGCTATGTGACGGAATAAAGTTAACATTTGAAATTTATCACCTTCCAAATGTTTCATGTGGAACATTTTATTCAAAAAGTGTCCAAAGAGTCCATTCTTTTGAATCTTTACTTCATCATCTAAAAAACGGTATGTCGCCTTTTTTCTTTTTCGTGTTGTGACACCATGGGCGAGCACCTGACTATTTTCAGGATAGTTAGGATCAGTTGTTAAAATACAAGCTTTGAGTAATTGAACGGTTCCATAAAAAAGTAAAATTGGTTTTATCTCAATCGGTGCTAAGGTTGCTTGGTTAAAATAGAGCTGGCCATGTTGCAGGTGATACATAAAGGATGAACACACTTGGTAACTTTTTGTCTTCGGTTGTGCAAGTTCTCTTTGTTCATATCTTTTTGTTAAAAATTTTCTTGAGTAGGTGGCCGAATAAAAGGGGATAAATAAATCATATTGTGGGTGAGTCATTCTTTACCTCCTATTGTTCAGTATATTCTAAAAAGTGGCACATTATATCGATTCTTGACAGTAGTTTGTCCAATTGATAAGCTACTAATAATATTTTTCGTTAAATTACGATTGGGGAGGCAGAATTATGTGGGAAAACAAATTTCAAAAAGAAGGTTTAACCTTCGATGACGTGCTTCTAATTCCAGGCAAATCAGAAATCTTACCACGCGATGTATCTGTACAGACAACACTAAGCAAAAACTTAAAGTTAAATATTCCGATTATTAGTGCTGGGATGGACACAGTTACGGAAGCAAAAATGGCTATTGCGATGGCGCGTGAAGGTGGACTTGGAATTATTCATAAAAATATGTCTGTAGAAATGCAAGCTGAGCAAGTTGAAATTGTAAAGCGTTCAGAAAGTGGCGTTATTACAGATCCATTTTATTTAACGAAGGATCGCCAAGTGTTTGATGCTGAGCACCTTATGGGTAAATACCGTATTTCAGGTGTTCCGATTGTTGATGAAAATCAAAAACTTGTAGGAATTATTACCAATCGTGATTTGCGTTTCATTGAAGATTACTCAATTCAAATTGACGAAGTAATGACAAAAGAGAATCTTGTTACTGCTCCTGTAGGCACGACGTTAAATGAAGCAGAAAAAATACTTCAAAAGTATAAAATTGAAAAATTACCTCTTGTTGATGATGAAGGTACATTAAAAGGGTTAATTACAATTAAAGATATCGAGAAAGTGATTGAATTCCCTAACTCTGCTAAGGATTCTCAAGGAAGACTTGTTGTTGGTGCAGCAATCGGGGTTTCTGCAGATGCCGATATTCGTATTAAAGCATTAGTGGAAGCTGGTGTGGATGCAATTGTTATTGATACAGCTCACGGGCATTCTAAAGGAGTACTTGATAAGGTTCAAGAAGTACGTTCAAACTACCCTGAGTTAACGATCATTGCAGGAAACGTTGCGACTGCACATGCAACACGTGATTTAATTGAAGCTGGTGCAGATGTCGTTAAAGTAGGGATTGGTCCTGGTTCTATTTGTACAACTCGTGTAGTTGCAGGAATTGGCGTACCTCAAATTACTGCTGTCTATGACTGTGCAACTGAAGCGCAAAAGCATGGTGTTCCAATTATTGCAGATGGTGGGATAAAATACTCTGGAGACATTGTAAAGGCTCTTGCAGCAGGTGGACATGCTGTAATGCTTGGAAGTATTCTAGCTGGTGTTACTGAAAGTCCAGGTGAACGTGAAATTTATCAGGGGCGTCAGTTTAAGGTATACCGTGGCATGGGATCCCTTGGCGCAATGGAAAAAGGGAGTAAAGATCGTTATTTTCAGGAAAATCAACAAAAGCTTGTTCCAGAAGGTATTGAGGGACGTATCCCATACAAAGGGCCACTTAATGACACAATTCACCAGTTGATCGGTGGAATTCGTGCCGGGATGGGATACTGTGGTACAGCTACACTTGATGATTTAAGAAAGAATGGCCAATTTATCCGTATTACAGGTGCTGGTTTAGTAGAAAGTCACCCACATGATGTACAAATCACCAAAGAGGCTCCAAACTACTCACTATAAGAAAACAAATCAATTAAATAAAAACCTTTAAATGGAAAATAGATAGAACTTTCTCTATCTATTTTTTTTTTGATAGTTGTGTTAAAATTACCTCTATGTGAAAAGGTGTGGAGGGATTAGATTGAATCAATTATTGTATAAAAAGACACTATCATTACTGCTCATGTTAGTGGTAGTTTTCACTTTTGCAATACAGCCTACTAAAGCAAGTGCATCATTTGATTTAGATGCAGAGTCTGCTATTCTAGTAGATGCACAAACAGGAAAAATCTTGTATCAGAAAAATATAGATGCTATTCTTCCGACTGCAAGTATGACAAAAATGATGAGTGAGTATCTAATACTTGAGGCAATTGCTCAAGAGGAAATTACTTGGGATCAGGAAGTTCCAATTAGTGATTATGTAAGGGCTTTGTCTCTTTACACAGATCTTTCAAATGTTCCTTTGCGTCAGGATTACTCCTATCAAGTAGAGAGCTTGTATGAATCTGTAGCGATTTACTCAGCCAATGCATCAACGATCGCATTAGCTGAACTAATTGCAGGTTCTGAAACTGAATTTGTAAGAATGATGAATGAAAAAGGCGAAGAACTTGGTTTAGAAGATTATGATTTTGTTAATACAACAGGATTGAACAATTCTGATTTGCTAGGTAACCACCCTGACGGAACTGGTGAAAATGCTGAAAATATGATGTCAGCACGAGCGACAGCAAAACTTGCTTACCATCTAATTAATGACTATCCAGAAGTTTTAGATACAGCGAGTATCCCTACTTTGCCGTTCCAAGCTGATGATGATACCATCATTGATATGCGTAACTGGAACTGGATGTTAGAAGGTATTGAGCCACAACATAATTACCCAGGAATAGACGGTTTGAAAACGGGTTATACTTCTGCTGCAGGAAATGCTTTCACTGGAACTGCAGAGCGTGACGGTGTGCGTTTTATCTCTGTTGTAATGCGTACTGGAACACGCGATGATCGCTTTAATGAAACGAAAAAGTTATTAGATCATGGTTTTAATAGTTTTACTCATGTTGAGTTAATTGATGCAGGTTACTCACCTGAAGGAGTAGGAGTTGTCCCTGTTGCTGCAGGTAAAGAAAGTGAAGTAACCATTTCAAGTGTTGATCCTCTTTCAACCGTTATCAGAAATGGAGAAGAAGATTTATACGCAACTGAATTGATTTTAAACAGTGACTTGTTAAATGAAGATGGTGAACTTGTTGCCCCGTTTGAAGCAGGTACGGAGGTTGGAACTCTTAGCCTTGTGTATACAGGAGAGAGTGATGAGGAATTCTTATATGGGTATCAGCGCGCAGAGGTACCTGTTGTAACTGATGTTGCTGTTGAAAAAGCAGGTTGGTTCTCAATGACAATGCGTGCAATTGGTGGCTTCTTTTCTGGTGTTTGGAATGGTGCAGCAGATACAGTTAAAGGTTGGTTCTCATAAAATACAAAAAAAGGGTCCTTTTTACGGGGGACCCTTTTATGCTAAAATAAAATACTGAAAATTTATGCGAAAAAGCTCGTTTTAAGGTATACTAATGAAGGATAATCATTCAATTTCGATAAGAACGGTATAGGAGGATATACAAATGAGTCAAACAGGTACAGACAGAGTAAAAAGAGGTATGGCAGAAATGCAAAAAGGTGGCGTCATCATGGACGTTATCAACGCTGAACAAGCAAAGATTGCTGAAGCTGCAGGTGCAGTTGCTGTTATGGCACTTGAGCGTGTACCAGCTGATATTCGTGCTGCAGGTGGAGTAGCGCGTATGGCAGATCCAACAATCGTAGAAGAAGTACTAGGTGCAGTTTCAATCCCAGTAATGGCGAAAGCACGTATCGGTCATATTGTTGAAGCACGTGTACTTGAAGCGATGGGTGTTGACTATATCGACGAGAGTGAAGTGTTAACACCAGCAGATGAAGTATTCCATTTGTACAAGCGTGATTTCACTGTTCCATTCGTATGTGGCGCACGTGACTTAGGAGAAGCTTCACGTCGTATTGGTGAAGGTGCGTCAATGATTCGTACAAAAGGTGAACCTGGAACAGGAAATATCGTTGAGGCTGTTCGTCATATGCGTATGATTCAAGGCCAAATCAACAAAGTAAAACAAATGTCTACTGATGAGCTTATGACAGAAGCGAAAAACCTTGGTGCATCATTTGACCTTTTGTTACAAATTAAAGAAACGGGTAAACTACCTGTTGTTAACTTTGCAGCCGGTGGTGTAGCAACTCCTGCAGATGCTGCATTAATGATGCAGTTAGGTGCAGACGGAGTATTTGTTGGTTCTGGTATCTTCAAATCAGATAACCCTGAAAAATTTGCTCGTGCTATTGTGGAAGCAACAACTCACTATGAAGACTATGCATTAATTGCTGAGCTTTCAAAAGGACTTGGAACAGCAATGAAGGGAATTGAAATTTCAACTCTTAACCCAAGTGAGCGCATGCAAGAGCGTGGCTGGTAAGCTTGACTTTTTTGTAAGGGAAAGGATCCATAATGGTTAAAATAGGTGTATTAGCATTACAAGGAGCAGTTAGAGAGCATGTAAAATGCCTTGAGGCTCCAAATACAGAAATCGTTGTTGTAAAAAAAGTTGAGCAACTCGATGACTTAGATGGTTTAGTATTACCTGGTGGAGAAAGTACAACGATGCGCCGGCTCATTAATCTTTATGGTTTCTTTGAACCATTAAAAGAATTTGCAGCTCAAGGCAAACCGATGTTTGGAACGTGTGCAGGTGCTATATTAATGGCTGGTCAGATCGAAGGGCAAGATGACGGACATTTAGCTGTTATTGATATGAAAGTGCAGCGTAATGCATTTGGGCGTCAACGTGAGAGTTTCGAGACGGACCTTCATGTTGCAGGCGTAGGCGAAGATATACGTGCAGTCTTCATTCGTGCTCCACTTATTTTAAACGTCGGTGAAGATGTACAAGTACTTTCAAAGTATGGTGATGAAATTGTTGCTGCAAGACAAGGTAACTTCCTTGCATGCTCATTTCATCCAGAATTGACTGATGATCATCGTTTTCATCAATTCTTTGTTTCGATTGTAGAACAAGCAAGACAACAATAAAGTAAAAACGTAGATGAGGATTAGTACATACAACGTGCTGTGCAGAGAGCTGGTGGCAGGTGTGAACCAGTCAGTACTTGTATGGAATCCACCTTTGAGCAGAAGTATGAAATCTTCTCGGTAAGCAGCCGTTAAGTGCTAGAGTGGTATTTAGGTATTAGGGAAGAGCGGTCCTAATACCTAGGCAACAAGGGTGGTAACGCGGGTGCTCTCGTCCCTTCTAATATAGAAGGGGGGAGGGCATTTTTTTATGGAGAAAATTTTAAATGACTATATTTCTGTATCAGGAGCAGATCTCATGGATGTTTATCTGCTTTGTAATTTGGTAGAATAGGAAACATAAGACAAGAGGAGGATAACCAATGTTAGATATTAAACGTTTGCGTAAAGATTTTAACGATATAAAGACAAGACTTGCGACAAGAGGCGAAGATATTTCAGGTCTTGATCATTTCGAAGAATTAGATGAAAAGCGTCGTACAATTATTGTTGAAGTAGAAGAACTTAAGAGCAGACGTAATCAAGTGTCTCAAGAAGTAGCGCAATTAAAGCGCGAGAAACAGGATGCTGATCACTTAATTAAAGAAACAAAAGAGGTTTCCGAGAAGATTAAGTCGCTTGATGAGCAGTTACGTAGTGTAGAGGCAGATCTTGAAGGAATACTGCTTACGATTCCAAACATTCCTCATGAAAGTGTACCGGTTGGTGATACAGAGGATGATAATGTTGAAGTTCGCAAATGGGGAGAGGTTCGTTCTTTTGGCTTTGAAACGAAAGCTCACTGGGACTTAGGAACAGAACTTGGCATCCTCGATTTTGAACGGGCCTCTAAAGTAACCGGTAGTCGCTTTGTCTTCTATAAGGGAATAGGTGCACGCTTAGAACGCGCTTTGATTAACTTTATGATGGACTTGCATCAAGATGAGCATGGTTATGAGGAAGTACTACCACCTTATATGGTTAACCGTGCGAGTATGACAGGTACAGGACAGCTTCCTAAGTTTGAAGAGGATGCATTTAAAATCCAAGACCAAGAGTATTTTCTAATTCCTACTGCTGAAGTGCCGGTGACGAACTTACATCGTGATGAAATACTAGCAGCTGATGATTTACCACGTGCGTATACAGCTTATAGTGCCAATTTCCGTTCTGAGGCTGGCTCTGCAGGTCGTGATACACGAGGATTAATTCGTCAACACCAATTTAACAAAGTAGAACTTGTACGTTTTGTTAAACCTGAAGACTCTTATGAAACGTTAGAAGTGTTGACTGGACACGCTGAAAAGGTCTTGCAGCTGCTTGAATTGCCATACAGAGTATTAAGTATGTGTACAGCAGATTTAGGCTTTACGGCAGCAAAGAAATACGATATTGAAGTATGGATCCCAAGTAACGACTCATACCGTGAGATTTCTTCTTGTAGTAACTTTGAGGATTTTCAGGCTCGTCGTGCCAATATTAAGTATCGCCCTGAACCAAAGGCGAAGCCAGAGTTTGTTCATACTTTAAATGGGTCTGGTCTTGCAGTTGGCCGTACAGTCGCAGCTATCTTAGAGAATTATCAAGAAGAAGATGGAACGATAACAATCCCGAAAGTATTGCGTCCATATATGGGGAACGTAGAAAAGATTACAGCTAAATAGAGTGGAAAACCCAGACTGCATATTGTATGCAGTCTGGGTTTTTTGGTTAGAGCAGGAAGGTGGCAATGGCTGCGCACGGCGTACGGCTTTTGAGAAGAGCGTTCAAAAGCCTAAAGATATAACGAGGAAGTGCTATTGTTATGAGAAAAAAAACCCACGTCCCGAATATAGAGTGAAGGTGGCAATGGCTGCGCACGGCGTACGGCTTTTGAGAAGACCACTCAAAAGCCTAAAGACAAAACGCCGGCTACGCTCATTGCTTAGAGAACACAAAAAACAGACCGCGCACTTTGGTCTGTTTTTTGTGTTCTCTAGTATTTCGGTTTATGTTTGCCTGATTCGATCTCATCCATGTAGTGACATGCAGCTAGATGGCCTTCTTTCATGTAACCTTCTGCTTTCAATTCCGGCGTATCAGTTTTACATAGGTCTGTTGCAAACGGGCAACGTGTGTGGAAACGACAGCCTGATGGAGGATTGATTGGCGAAGGTACATCGCCTTTTAAGATGATACGTTCTTTTTTCTTATTTGGATCCGGTACAGGAATTGCTGATAGTAGTGCTTTTGTATATGGATGTTGTGGGTTATCAAAAACCGATGTTTTATCACCGATTTCCACAATTCGTCCAAGATACATAACAATTACTCGGTCAGAAATATGACGTACAACCCCTAAATCATGTGAGATAAACAAATACGTAAGCTGAAAGTCCTTCTGCAATTTTTTCAATAAGTTCAATACTTGTGCTTGAATAGAAACGTCTAATGCCGATACAGCTTCATCACAGATGATTAACTTTGGATCAACCGATAATGCTCGCGCAATCCCGATACGTTGACGTTGACCACCACTAAACTCATGAGGGAAACGATCAGCTTGATGCGCACCAAGTCCGACTGTCTCCATTAAATCACGAATTTTCTCAGAACGTTTTTCAGGTGGAACAACATTTTGAATTTCTAATGCTTCTTCAAGTATTTGTCTTACTGTTTGACGTGGATTGATTGAAGCATATGGATCTTGGAATATAATCTGCAGATCTTTACGCTTCTTTCTCATTTGCTTTTTATTTAGAGAAAGTAGGTCCTCACCATCAAAAACGACTTCACCTGCTGTTGGTTCATCTAATCTTAGAATGGCTCTACCGGTTGTTGATTTCCCACAACCGGATTCACCTACGATACTAACGGTTTCCCCTTCATATACGGTAAATGTCACACCATCAACAGCTTTTACATTGTTAACAGTACGACCTAAAATACCACCTTTAATCGGAAAGTATTGCTTAAGATCTTTAACTTTCAGTAGTTCGTTTTTCATACACGTTCACCTCCGGATCGCCATCCCACTCCTCTGAGTAGATCCAACAACGAATTTGCATGCCATTTTCATCTTCCTCTAAATTAGGGAGGCGTTCTACACATATATCACTTGAATAAGGACAACGGGGCGCAAAGCGACATCCAATTGGCATATCTGCAGGACTTGGTACGGCACCTTTAATAACAGATAACTCTTCGTCTTCTAGATCGATATCATGACGAGGCAAAGAGTTTAGCAATCCGACTGTGTAAGGGTGGCGTGGGTTACGGAACAATTCATCGACCGAAGCATATTCTACTACTTTCCCACAATACATTACCGCTACATAATCACATGTTTCTGCAACAACACCAAGGTCATGAGTGATCATAATAATAGACATACCTAAACGATCTTGTAAGTCTTTCATTAATTCTAATATCTGAGCTTGTATCGTAACATCTAACGCCGTCGTTGGCTCATCGGCAATGAGTAATTCAGGATTACATGCTAAGGCCATAGCAATCATCACACGTTGACGCATCCCACCTGAAAGTTCATGTGGATATTGATGCACACGCTGTTCAGGAGATGGAATACCAACCAGCTTTAACATATCTATTGAGCGTTTAATCGCTTGTTTTTTATTTAATTTCTCATGAATTTGAAATGCTTCACCAATTTGCTGCCCAACTGTATAAACGGGGTTTAGAGACGTCATAGGTTCTTGGAAAATCATTGAAATTTCGTTCCCACGAATTTTTCTCATTTGGGCTTCTGTCTTTTGAAGAAGGTCATCCCCTTTGAAAAGGATCTGACCGCCTACGACTTTCCCAGGATTTTGGATTAGTCTTAGAATTGAAAGTGATGTAATACTCTTCCCAGAACCTGACTCACCAACAACCCCTAGTGTCTTTCCTTTAGGTACAGAAAAAGTGACACCATCGACAGCTTTCACCTCAAATTGTTCTGTAAAAAACGAAGTGCGAAGGTCACGAATTTCAAGAATTGTTTCATCCTTGTTGTCGATCTTTGTCGTCATAGGGTTTCACACCTTTCTACATATAGTAATGCTAAAAAGTTAATTTAAATCAATACGTTTATTTAATAAGCGATACGCAATATCTACAAATAAGTTAACTAAAACGAATATCAACGCAAACACAAGTACAGTTCCTTGAACAATAGGGAAGTCACGTGCACGAATAGCGTCAATGATTAAACGCCCCATGCCGTTAACGGCAAATACCATTTCCGTTAATACAGCTCCACCAAGTAAAGCTCCAAATTGGAGACCAACAACTGTTACTACTGGTATCATGGCATTTTTTAGAGCGTGTCGATAAATGACAACTCCTTCTTTCACACCTTTAGCACGAGCTGTACGGATATAATCTTGTCCGACAACTTCTAGCATGCTTGAACGTGTCATACGGGCAATGATAGCTGCACCAGCTGTACCTAGAGTAACAACAGGCAAGACGATTTGTTGCCATGACCCCCAACCTGAAGCCGCAAACCAACCTGTATTAATCGGACCTATATCCATCCCGATTGCAAACCATTGAATTAACATAAGACCGAGCCAGAAGTTTGGCATCGATAGCCCGAATAAAGCGATAATCATAATAATAACATCTGTAAGTGTGTAATGTTTAGTTGCTGAAATAACCCCAGCTATTAACCCAATAAATACACTTAAGATCGTACTGTATATGGCAAGTTCCATCGTCACCCAAAAACGAGCTCCGATCTCGCTTGAAACGTCTCGTCCACTTCGAATCGAATTACCAAGATCACCTTGAATAGCGCCTGTAACATAATTCATATATTGAACCGGAAGAGGATCATTTAAGCCTAATCTATCACGCATTTGCTCAATTTGTTGTGGAGAAGCAGTTTCACCTGCCATGATTTGAGCCGGATCACCAGGAATGAGGTGCATCAAGCTAAATGTAAGAATTGTAACACCTATTAACACAGGAATCGTCTGGATAAGACGACGCAGGATAAATTGAAACATTTTTTTGCACCTCTTTCTAGTTTTTCATTTTTGGATCTAATGCATCTCTCAAGCCATCACCAAAGATATTGAAAGCTAAAACAACAATGACAATCGCTACACCTGGAAAAAAAGCAACATGAGGAGCACCCCACATATAATCTCTTCCTCCACTTAACATTGCTCCCCACTCTGGTGTAGGAGGTTGAGCTCCCATTCCTAAGAATGACAGACCACTTGCTGTTAGAATAGAAGTTGCAATACTTAATGTAGCCTGAACAATTAACGGAGAGGTTACATTCGGTAAAATGTGTTTGAAAATAATACGCCCATCACTTGCGCCTAATGCTCTCATTGCATCAATATATTCAAGTTTGCGTACAGAAAGAGTTGATCCTCTTACAATACGTGCAAAAACAGGTATAGAGAATATACCAACAGCGATGATTACATTTGTTAAACTTCCACCTAATACACTAACAATCGCTAATGCAAGTAAGATACCAGGGAATGCTAAAAGGACATCCATAATACGCATAATAATTGCATCGGTACGACCTCCGTAATAACCAGCGACAATACCGAGAAATATACCAATGGCAGCACCAATAATTACTGAGAAGAAACCTACATATAATGTTATGGACATTCCGTGAATAATTCGGCTGAATATATCTCGTCCATGATGGTCGGTACCGAACCAATGTTCTGCAGAAGGTCCAGCAAGTTTATTGACATGATTTTGGACATTTGGATCATACGGAGCAAAGTACGGCCCGATAATCGCTACAATAATAAAGAAGAGAATGAGTAAACCACCGACCATAGCTGCTTTATTCTTTCTTAACTTTTTAAAGAAGCCTTGCCATCTTTGAACAGTTGGATTTGGTGGACTGCTTGATGTTTTAGCGTTATTAACAGTTTGTTCGCTCATAAAATTTACTTCCTTTCTATATAAAATTTACATTTCAATCTTATCTGAATATTCATGTGCATTCGACAAGATAAAACACTATATCACAAATTTTTATTATATCACTCTTATCAGTATTTACAATGGGGAGATTTCTATTGGAATATAATGAAATTTATCGAAAAAAAGAAGTTTTTAATAGAAAGTGTTGGTTAATACAAAAAAATCTGAATAATTATATATTCTGTAAAATTAAATTACTTTACTAATAAAATAATTTTGTGTATTTTATACTTGTGTTCACCAAATGATTAAGTTATATTGATATTGGTTAAAAAATCATAAAAAATGCAAAATGGGGGTTAATTAGATGAAAATGTCAAAAAATTCATTTATCTTTTTGGCTGTTGTACTAGCGTTCAGTTTATTTATGGCTGCTTGTGCAAGTGAGCCTGACGCAACGCCTGATTCTGAAGAAGGAGAAGAGGCTGTTGAAGCAACTGAGGGTGGTGAATTAATCATCGCGATGCAATCAGATGCTCAATCGCTTGATCCTCATGGGTCGAACGATACTCCGTCAAGTAATATTGCGCAAAACATTTATGAGCAATTAGTTACTCAAGACGAAGACATGGAGTTACAACCTGGTCTTGCAGAAGATTGGGAAATGATTGATGATACAACATGGGAATTTTACCTTCGTGAAGGTGTTAAATTCCATGATGGTTCAGACTTTACTGCAGAAGTTGTAAAAGCAAACCTTGATCGTGTATTAGATCCAGATGTTGCTTCACCTCGTTCTTTTATCTATGAAATGATTACTGATGTCGAAGTAGTGGACGAGCATACAGTTCGTATTTCTACGGAATACCCATTTGCTCCATTACCAGCACATTTAGCTCATAACGGTGGTGGGATGATTTCTGGTGAGTTGATTGAAGCGGATTATGAAGCAATGGCTAATGGCGAAAATCCTGGAACGATCATCAATGAAGGGCCAATTGGAACTGGATTCTTTAAATTTGAAGAGTGGAATCCTGGTACTAATATCAAGTTAGTGAAGAATGAAGAGTATTGGGGAGAGCCTGCGAAGTTAGATGCAGTTACGTTCGAGGTTGTTCCTGAAGGACAAACTCGTATTGCGAACCTTGAAACGGGTGCGGCTCATATTACAGATCCTTTAAGCCCATCTGATGTAGCGCGCGTAGAGGGTTCTGATGGAATGTTTGTAAATAGTCAACCAAGTGTTAGCTTATCGTATATCGGCTTTAATACCCAAAAAGAACCTTTTGATGATCCGAGAGTTCGTCAAGCGATCTCAATGGCGATTGATAAAGATGTAATTGTAGAAGGTATTTATGATGGTGCTGGAATTCCTGCTGAAGGTCCTTTAGCTCCAAATGTATTCGGTTATGATGAAACAGTATCAGGACTTGAGTATAATTTAGAAGAAGCACAAGCTTTATTAGCTGAAGCTGGTTTTGAAGATGGCTTTGAAACAACGATTTGGACTAATGACACTCCTGAGCGTGTTCAAGCTGCCGAATTCGTTCAAGCTGAGTTAACAAAAATCGGTATCGATGTTAGTGTTCAAGTATTAGAGTGGGGTGCTTACCTAGAGAACACTTCTGCTGGTGAGCATGATATGTTTGTTCTTGGTTGGTCTACTGTAACAGGTGATGCTGATTATGGAATGTATGCTTTATTCCATTCAAACAACCATGGTGATCCAGGAAACCGAACATTCATTGCTAATGATGAGCTTGACGACATTTTAGATCAAGCACGTCAAAATCCAGATCCGGATGAGCGTGCTGCGTTGTATAGAGAAGCTCAAGATATCTTAGTTGAAGAAGCTCCAATGCTGTACATCCATCACCAAACATTCTTGTTAGGTGTTACTGATAATGTACAAGGCTTGTGGCAAGATGCAACAGGGATTATTAGGCTGCATGATGTAACGGTTCAATAGTTTCTAAAAATGACTTTCTTCCTTATTAATAGGAAGGAAGTCATTTTTATCGATTGTGAGAAACGAAATATTGCATATTATTTGAGCGATTTTAAAAAATCACTTGCATTCTTGTCCTGGTTTATATATAATTGCTTTTGTCAGCAATGGAGGAATACCCAAGTCCGGCTGAAGGGATCGGTCTTGAAAACCGACAGGCGGGTTAAACCGCGCGGGGGTTCGAATCCCTCTTCCTCCGCCATACATATTAATGATACACTACCAGAGATGGTGGTGTTTTTTATTTCTCTTACTTAGAGTTGGAGTGAGAATATGAATAATAACGACGAGAAGTGGATGAAACTAGCACTGGAAGAAGCAAGTAAGGCAGAGGCGCTGGGAGAAGTGCCGATCGGAGCTGTTCTTGTGCGAGGGGACGAAGTGATCGCAAAAGGCCATAATCGAAGAGAGATTGATCAACAAGCATTAGCGCATGCTGAGCTTACGGTTATAAATGAAGCGTGTGAGAAGCTAGGAAGTTGGAGGCTGCTTGATTGTACATTATATGTAACATTAGAGCCTTGTCCGATGTGTGCAGGTGCAATTGTTCAATCTAGGATTAATAAAGTTGTCTTCGGTGCGCCTGACCCAAAAGCGGGTTGTGCTGGAACATTAATGAATTTATTAGATGAACCTCGGTTTAATCATCAGACACAAGTAGTTTCTGGTTGTTTGCAAGAGGAGTGTAGTTCGATCCTAACCTCATTTTTTCGGAATTTAAGACGAAGAAAAAAGCAAGAACAGCAAGAGAAACAAGGATTAAATTGATTCCCAATTTGTTACAGTTGCATTTTTGGAACAAACCATCTATACTAGGTATTGCGTCACTAAGACGTGACTAACTACGTTATACAATTTGCCGTGCTAGGTGGGGAGGTAGCGGTGCCCTGTACTCGCAATCCGCTATAGCGAGGCTGAATCCCCTCTCGAGGTTTTGTCAACGCGGGGTCTGACCTAAGTAAGTGGTGTTGACGCTTGGGTTCTGCGCAACGGAAACCCATGAACCCTGTCAGGTCCGGAAGGAAGCAGCAGTAAGTGGCCCCTTCCGTGTGCCGCAGAGTCGCCTGGGCCGAGCTAACTGCTTAGGTAACGCCCGTGTTGGCATTATCAACAGAGGGTGCACGGTATCAATTTTATATAAAAGGCAACTACGTTCGCGTAGTTGCCTTTTTTGTTAAAAAAGAGGAAAATGAGGGGTCAGACCCCCGGGAATAATTAAATATTTCCCGAGGTCTGACTCCTCTCTTAACTACATACTTTAAAAAAAGGTCATTAATCGCTATAATAGAAAGAAGTGATAAATTAGAGGAGGATGTGGGAGTGGGCTATCGAGCGTTGTATCGTGTTTGGAGGCCGCAACAACTCAAGGATGTTGTTGGACAAGAACATATTACTAAAACTTTACAAAATGCACTGCTACAACAAAAATTATCCCACGCCTATTTGTTTTCCGGTCCACGTGGTACTGGTAAAACGAGTGCAGCTAAAATCATTGCTAAGGCGATTAACTGTGAAAAAGCGCCTGTCGCAGAACCTTGTAATGAGTGCTCTGCATGTTTGGGTATAACATCCGGTGCTATTGTTGATGTAATGGAGATAGATGCTGCTTCTAACAATGGCGTTGATGAAATTCGTGATATTCGCGACAAAGTTAAATTTGCTCCGAGTGAAGTGCGTTATAAAGTGTACATTATAGATGAAGTTCACATGCTCTCAACGGGTGCGTTTAATGCTTTGTTAAAAACACTTGAAGAGCCGCCGAGTCATGTACTGTTCATTTTAGCTACTACAGAACCGCATAAAATTCCACTTACGATCATTTCTAGATGTCAACGTTTTGATTTTAAAAGAATTACAAATCAGGCGATTGTTTCAAGAATGCAATATATAATGAGCCATGATTCTGTTGTTGCTGATGAAGATGCTTTATTCATGATTGCAAGAGCTGCAGAAGGTGGTATGCGTGATGCTTTGAGTTTATTAGATCAAGCTATTTCATTTGCAGATGACAAGTTGAAACTTGAAGATGTACTATCAGTTACGGGGGCTGTTTCTCAGAAGGCGTTATCCGATGTTGTATCATTTGTTCAGGAAGGTAATACTGTAGAGGTGTTAAAGCAACTTGAGCAGTTAATGCAAGAAGGGAAAGATCCTAATCGTTTTGTTGAAGATCTTATTTATTATTTTCGTGACTTGTTGCTATTTAAACATGCGCCACAAGCTGAAGAATTGTTAGAAAGAGCAAAAGTTGATGATCGATTTAGGGAGTTAACAAACCAATTGGATTCAAGTTGGTTATATGCCACGATTGAATCGCTAAATGAGAGCCAGCAAGAAATGAAATGGTCTGCTCACCCTAAAATCTTTTTAGAGTTAGCTTTATTAAAATTAGTTAATCAACAAACGAAAGAAACTGTAGTTGCTTCTATTTCTTCAAGTGAAGTAGATCAATTGCGTACTAAAGTTGAAACGCTCGAAAAGAAATTAGAAGATGTTCGTTCTGGTAACGGAGCCGTCGTTTCGAATGAAGTGCAACCTCAAAAACAGCAGCGTCGCATGAAGAAAACAACTGTGCAATCAAGAGGGTCAACGGGAAAAGTGAAAGAAACGTTGAAAGGTGCCGATAAAAAACAATTACAGATGGTCACAGCGAGATGGGGAGATGTAATGGAACGAGTGAAAACTCAAAGTGTTCCAGCTCATGCGTGGCTTAGTGATTGTAAACCGGTTGCAGCTTCAGTTTCTGCGGTGGTGCTAGCGTTTCAAAATGAAATGCATCGTGATATGATGGATACGAAGTTCCGTGAAGTGTTAGAAGGAATTCTTCTAGATACACTTTCTGGACAATCAACTTTTGTAACACTTCTTCAATTAGACTGGGAAAAAGTGAAAGCAGAATATGTAGCTGAGCAAAAAGGTTCTGTAAAAGAAACAACAAAAGATGATTTAATAGAAGAAGCAGTAAAGTTGGTTGGAGAAGAGTTCATTGAAATAACAGATGGATAATAAGGAGGAGTTTTATAATGAAAAACATGGGCAATATGATGAAACAAATGCAGAAGATGCAAAAGCAAATGGCAAAAGCGCAAGAGGAGTTAAAGGAAAAAACAGTTGAAGCAACTGCCGGTGGTGGGATGGTAACAGTTGTAGCGAGTGGGGACAAGCGTATTCTAGATGTGAAAATATCTGAAGATGTTGTCGATCCTGATGATGTCGATATGTTGCAAGACTTAGTTTTAGCAGCGACAAATGAAGTGCTAAAAAAAGTGGATGAACTTGTAGAACAAGATATGGGTAAATTCACAAAAGGAATGAATATTCCTGGAATGTTCTAGGAGGGGACTTTTTTGCAGTATCCTGAACCGATAGCGAAATTAATTGAAGGATTTATGAAGTTGCCAGGTATCGGGCCAAAGACGGCGAGTCGCCTGGCCTTTTTTGTTTTAGATATGAAGGAAGATGACGTTCTTGACTTTGCAAAAGCGTTAGTAAATGCAAAACGAAACCTAACATATTGCTCGGTTTGTCACAATATTACTGATTCAGATCCTTGTCGCATTTGTGAGGACCAACATCGGGACAAAACGTTGGTTTGTGTTGTTCAAGAGGCGAAAGATGTCATTGCGATGGAAAAAATGAAAGAATATCGTGGTGATTATCATGTGTTACATGGTGCGATTTCGCCGATGGACGGGATTGGCCCTGAGGACATTAAGATTCCGGAACTGCTTAAACGCCTTCAAGATGACACGATCCAAGAAGTGATCATTGCAACAAACCCGACAATAGAAGGAGAAGCAACCGCAATGTATATATCTAGACTTGTGAAGCCGACGGGAATTAAAGTGACCCGCATTGCTCATGGCCTTCCAGTTGGTGGCGACTTAGAATATGCTGATGAAGTAACACTCTCTAGAGCGATAGAAGGACGACGGGAACTATAATCTTCCTTCTATTAGGTATTTGTTGCGAGAGAAATCCCGTAAAATTGCACTGAACTTCAATTTATTAAGTTGGTTTTAAACGAACTAAATAAGGTGGATTGTATCTTGTTTCGAAAAAAACAAAAGCTAAGAAAAGAAGAAAATGCTCAACTATTTACCCTTATTGAAGAAGCAAAGTTGAAATTGGATAGTGAAAAACAATTAATTAACCGAAGTATAGAACCTTCTGATGAGGTACTATATCGTACGAAAGTAACTGGAGCGATTTATACATTTTTAATACGTGAAGCGAGAGTCAGACAAGCTAGTAAGGACAAACTGAAGTAAGTGGTTTGTTCTTTTTTTTGTTTTCCTTGCATAAAAGATAATAAGACAAGCTTAAAGAGGTGATAGGGTGGATCCAGTTATTTTAATTACTGTTCTTATTGGTCTGGTTTTGATTCTTTTGATAGTGGGGGCGCCTATGAAACCTGTACGCTTTTTAGGGAATGTTGCTATTAAATTTGTTATTGGTGCACTCATGCTGTTCTTTGTGAATACCTTCGGCCAATTTGTTGACTTTCACATTCCTATTAATGGTGTTACAGCTGCTGTTTCCGGATTGTTAGGTGTACCTGGGGTTGTGCTGTTGATTGCTATTAAGGAATTTGTGCTTTGACTATGAATGAATATTTTTGGCGTCTGACCAGATGAGAAGGTGGGAGATATGGTGTATGCAATCATATAACTACCTTAGGTCAGATCTTTTTTTATTAAGTTTTTTTAAAAGGGTGTTGCTTTTATTTTTGGGACATGGTATATTATTTCTTGTCGCCAAGAGCGGTTAAAAAAATCATGAAATGTTGTTGACATTTTAATTTCATTTCGGTATGATTAAAAAGTCGCTGAAAAAGGACATCGGAGTTCTTTGAAAACTGAACAAAAGCCAAGCGAAATAGAGATACATGATATCTCAGGGATTTTCAAGAAAATCCCAACGTAGAAATTTACCCGATAGGGCAAATTTCATCCGAATTATT
>NZ_JBWQTV010000034.1:0-16515 GCF_056619965.1 Halalkalibacter sp. HAAS-P014
CCATTAAACGTTGCGATTCGTTATGAAGGTGAACTACAAAACCTATTATTCCGTTCGCAAGATGCACAAGAAGGACTAAGCTCATTTATTGAAAAGCGTCCAGCTGATTGGTCTGGTCAATAATAATTAACTGAAAAGTGAATAACTTTTTAAAATTTAATAAATTCAAGGTAAAAGCCTAGCTTTTACCTTGAATTATTGTAATAATAAAGGGTGAGCACCCTCGTTCTATTAAAATTCTTTGGGGGGAAATACATGATCGAATCAGTTTCGAATTTAAGAGGAATTAAAGATCATTATAATGCAACTAGTCGATTCATTGAAGACAATATTAGAAATGGTTTAGGCAATAAGGTTGCGATTGAATGTGAAGACGAACAAGTAACATATCAAGATCTCCAACGTAGAATCAATCAAGTAGGAAGTGCGCTCTTAAATATTGGGGTAGAAAGTGAAAACCGAATCTTATTGTTAACGTACGATTCACCAGAATTTATAGTTTCGTTTTTTGGAGCAATGAAAATTGGTGCAATACCGATCCCAGTTAATACAATGTTACAACCACATGATTATGAATATTTATTAAATAATAGTCGTGCAAAAGTTATAGTGGTACATGAGGATTTTTGGGCAAAAATCAAAGATATTCGTGAGAGATTCATTTATCTAAAACAAGTAATTGTAATTTCAGAAAATCCTTCTAATAGTACAGATACAATTGATTTTTTTGAGTTTGTAAATTGTGCATCTTCTGATTTAGAAACATATTATAGTACTTCTCAGGATCCTGCATTTTGGCTTTATAGCTCTGGAAGTACTGGAAATCCTAAAGGCGTCATTCATTATCAAAAAAATATGGAAGCATCTTTTGATAATTATGCAAAAAATATCCTACAGATTACTGAGAATGATGTTACCTTTTCAGCATCAAAGTTGTTTTTTGCTTATGGCCTAGGTAATGGGATGTTCTTCCCATTAGGTGCTGGAGGAAAGACGATACTGCTTAAAGATAGACCTACCCCTGAAAACATCTTTAACAAGTTAGTTGAAGCTAAACCAACAATCTTTTTTGGTGTTCCAACTCTATACGGGGCCATGATTAACTATGTTGAGAAAACCGGGATAGTTCCTGACCTTTCTTCAGTAAGAGTTTGTGTATCGGCTGGAGAAGCATTGCCAGTAACGTTTTACAATAAATGGAAAGAAATTTTTGGCATCGATATTCTTGATGGGATTGGATCAACAGAAGCTTTGCATATCTTTTTATCAAATCGCGTTGGGGATATTAAGCCGGGCAGTACTGGGAAAATTGTTCCAGGTTATGAGGCCAGAATCCTTAATGATCAATCAATTGAAGTAGGGCCTAATGAGGTTGGAGATTTGGTAATAAAAGGTGAAAGCTTAACTGGTGGTTATTGGTGTAACCTCGAAGAAAATCACCGGAAATTTTATGGGGAATGGATGAACACAGGAGACAAATATTATCGGGATGAAGATGGGTGTTTCTGGTACTCTGGACGCTCTGATGATATGTTAAAAGTTGGTGGAATATGGGTTTCTCCTATCGAAATTGAAAGCGTTCTCTTCCAACATGAGAAAGTACTTGAAGTAGCAGTGATTGGAAAGAAAACGGAAAATAACTTAGTTTATCCAAAAGCCTATATTGTTTTAAAAGAAGGTATAAATCCTTCAGAAGAATTATCTGAAGAATTGAAATTGTATGTGAAACAACAGTTAGCTCCATATAAATATCCTAGAGAAATTGAATTTAAGGATGAATTGCCTAAAACGGCTACAGGTAAAGTACAAAGATTTAAATTAAGAGTTTAGTATAATAAGGCTGTCTTATAAGAATCTGACCCCACTATAGCACTTTATATAGTATATCGCTAACGCTAGCGATTGGTATATAGTGTTAGTTGGGGTCAGAAACTTTTGTTTTGAGACAGCCTCAAAAAAAGAATGGAGGTGGTTGCATTTGATGAAGGCTGTTATAAGTGGAGTAGGGGCTTATGTACCATCTACGGTCATGACAAATAAGGACTTAGAAGAATTAATGGACACGTCTCATGAATGGATTGCGACGAGAACAGGTATTTTTGAAAGAAGAGTGATTGATACAACTGAAAATACATCTGACCTTGCGTATAAAGCAAGCTTAGCAGCATTAGAAGATGCAGGTTTAACTGCGAATGATATTGATTTAATTATTGTAGCAACGGAAACCCCTGATCATATGTTTCCGCCAGTTGCTACGAAGCTACAAACGATGTTAAATTGTCGCACGATAGGTGCTTATGATATCCATAGTACGTGTGTAGGGTTTATATCGGCTCTACAGGTTGCAGAACAATATATAAAAAGCGGAAAAGTCAAACACGTTTTAGTTGTTGGGGCTGATGCTTTATCTAAAATTGTTGACTATTCAGACCGGTCAACTGCAATATTGTTTGCTGATGGAGCTGGGGCTTTTGTTGTATCTAGTAGTTCTAATGACGGTTGTGATGGAATTATTGACTCGACGATTCATTCTGACGGAAGGTACTATGAGGATCTATATGTAGAAGGTGGCTCAAGCAGAGAAAAAGACAATAGTGATTATTCTATTCCGAAAATTCAAATGAACGGTAATAAAATCTTCAAATTAGCTGTAAATGCGATGTCAAGTAATGTTAAGGAATTGTTAAATAAGCATGAATACCAAAATGATGATATAGATTGGCTAATACCACACCAAGCCAATCAGAGAATTATAGATGCAGTTGCGAGAATTGTAGAGTTTCCAGAGGAAAAGGTAATAAGCAATATAAAGTATTTTGGGAATAATTCTGCAGCGACTATCCCTTTGGCTTTTACGAAAGCGAGAGAAGCAGGGAAAATTAAAAGAAATGATCGAATCGTTCTTACTGCATTTGGTGGTGGATTGATTTGGGGTTCGTTACTTTTTCAATATTGATTTTTTGTGAGCGTTCTAATCTATGGATTAGAACGCTTTTTAGTGAAAAAGTATGAGGACACATTGTTGTAAAAAAAGCACTTAATAGCCCATTCAATCATAGACTTATGGTAACAGATTGATAAAGGAGTGGGAATGTGTACGAAAAAAACTCAGGTGTGAACCGTGAAGGTCCTAAGGTGTTTTTGAATACAGAGGCAAGTACAGATAATCAACAGGTGTTTTACTCTGATACGGTTTTCGAACGCATTAACGATGAGATTAGCGAACTAAAAGTAAAGTTAGTAGATCATAATCGAGTTCATGAAGTCATCTTAGATCAATTAGATTATCAGAAAAAATTGGTTCGAGAGGAATTTTTGAGTGTTGAAAAACGGTTGAATGAACAGGACGATACGTTAGAAGATCATGAACGAACGTATGAAGTTTTTTCAAACCAATTAAAAGGTCAGAGTCGGAATGTAAGGGCTATTGATAAAAGATTGAGAAAACAGAAAAATAAGCTTGAAGTTCATGAACAAGTGCATGAAGATTTTTTAAAGAAATTAAAAAATCAGGGTCAATTGATTCAAAGGGATGTACAGGGCATTGTAAAACGGTTAAAAAAACAAAATGGCAAGATAGAAGATCACAAACGAGTGTATGAGGCTATTTTAAGACAATTAGAAAATCAAGATAGATCATTCCATAAGGAGTCACAACGTCTTGAGAAACAACTAATTGAGCAGAAAGAAACCATTGGAGAGCACAGCCAAGTCCATGAGGTCTTTTCAATGCAACTAGGAAATCTGGAGTCAACAACACGAAATGAATTGAAAAGGATAGGGAAACAATTACACGATCATAAAGAAATATTAGGAACTCACAGTCAAGTTCAAGAAGTCTTATCAGATCAAATGAAAGAACAAAGTATAATGTGTCAACAAATGCTGAAGAAGCATCAGAATTTACAAAAAATTGTAGAGCAAGAAAGTGAAATTCAACAAGAGTTGCTAAATAAGAGCGTAAGCCATGAAGAGGAGCAACGTTTATTGGAGAAAAATTTGTCAGAGTTGAACATATTAAAAGCGTCGATGGCCGAACAACTTTCTAAACTAGAGCGTAATAAAAGTGATCTTCAAGCGAAAGTTCAAAAATATAGTAGCCGAGTCAGTGAACAGGAATCTTTATACGAAGCTTTATTAAAGGAGCAAAAAGAGCAGATAAGAAAACAAGAAAGTATAATCCAATTGATTGAATTACAAAAGCTTGATTATGAAGAATTATTAAAGAAAGTGAAAGAAAATGAAGCCGAACAAGAGCAAATACAGGACCGACTTCATGAACTTAAGGATACAACAAAGTTCTTAACTACACATCATAAAGAACAAGAGAATATGCATCTTGATTTATACTCACAATTGATTCAAATAAAAACAGTTCACACCGATGCAGTTAATTATATGAAGCAGAGTTTAACCAAATTAAATGATGAAATTAGACAATTGGAGAACAGACAAAAGTCTACCAATTAATAGGGTATTTCAAGGTGGGAGATATGAAGTTGATAAATGTGAGGTACGGAATTAATATAGTTATTTAAGGATGGTAAAAGTGAATTTGTCTCTCCTAAAGCTGTCGGACATTTAGGAGAGCTTTTTTTATCGTTCTTTTTTGAAATTGAAGTACGTACCAGAAAAATTACGTTCCATTTCTTCTATCAGGCCTTTTAGCAGTAATAACTCATTTTTTATAGAAGCTTTTCGGCTTCTTGATATGCTAGAGCTGCTAGTTGCATTTTTTGCAATTTACGAAAATAATTGTTTGAAATATCAAATGAACTGGGAACTTGAATTGTTTTGTAATACGAAAATACATCATCTTGGGCTTTTTCGTACCAATCTCTTGTATCAGTAAAATCATGAGAGATATTAGGCCAAGCGTCTTTAAGGTATGGACTAAAGATAGGTTGTTTGAAAATGAGAGGTTTGGTTTCCATATTTTTCTTGGTTGATGTGAATACGGATGGCCAATAATCAGAACGAGAACCTGTATGGAGTGTAGTTGTGGCGAACCGGTGAATATCCTCATATAAAGGCCTCAAACCAAAAAGCATAGAATATAGGCGTTTACCGATGTTAATTCTCTCGTTTACTGAAGAGAAATTTGCAACAGATAACCCTGCCAACCTTCGTTCTTTCTTTTTGTGCAGAAATGGAAACAGTACCTGTGTGATTTGAAAAAGCTCCTGTGCTTGAAAAAGGAGTGTGTCAAGCACATGTTCCATAAAATGTGGATTTTGTATTACTCTTTTTTCAATATACTGTTGCTCATTAATGATTAAAGAGATGGTAAGTAATGTAGAGTCTTGCTTTTTCAAAAACAATTCCCAAACTGGTAACATGAAACTAGATACATGAAAATAAGGTAAGAGATAAAATAAGCTGTAATTTCGTTTTTTGCTTTCTTCATAAAGTAAAAGCTGTGGATAGGCATCATGAAAAATTAGTGCATTGGCTGACTCCAAAAATAGAAAAAGATCTTTTCTTTTTACATACTTTATGAAGCCTGTTAATTCCCCTTTTAGGTCGGTCATGTTCCAGCCACCATTTCTTGAGACTAGGTGTGCTAAGAAAGCCCAATGAACTTCAGCGTGCTTTTCATAAAAATCCAAATATGCTTTGGTACGCGTTATATTATTTTGGTTTTCAGCTTTCACTTTTTCTCTAATAGTCAAAACAATGCTTTTCTCTATGTCATTAAGGGTGGAGAAAGGTTTTTTCTTTATTGGTGATTGTTGTTTAATGTTTTCTTTCATTTGATCTAGAAGACGACAGTTAATTGGTAATTGATCCCAGACTTTCTTATTTTTTGATTCATATTGAAACTTATTAATTACATGAACGGTAGATTGTAAGAACAAAGCAGGAAAATGCGTTACTTTATTAATGATACTCATGTATCCAGACCTCCTCTTTCATACCGTATGCCTAAGGGGGCAGATGCGTTAGAGAAAAAGAAGTATCTTACTAACTATGTTCAGATTCGAAATAATCGTTTATTATAGAACAGTTGCGTAGTCTGTAGTTTTTTTAGAGATGAGGGGAAAATATGGAAGAAACCAGGTATAATCGAGCAACAATTGTTGCGCTCCTGCTTGCGGGATCTTTTATTGCAATATTAAATCAAACATTAATGATTACAGCAATCCCGCCAATTATGCATGAGATGAACATCACGGCAAACAGTGCTCAATGGTTAACAACGGTTTTTATGTTAGTAAATGGGATTATGATTCCAATAAGTGCATTTTTAATAGAACGTTTTACAACAAGACAACTTTTTATTTCGGCAATGAGTATTTTTGCTTTTGGAACACTGATCGCGGGAGTTGCACCAAACTTTGAGGTGTTATTAGTAGGCAGGATGATTCAGTCGGCTGGTGCTGGCGTGATGCTGCCACTTATGACTACTGTCTTCTTAATGATATTTCCTGTCAATAAACGTGGTGCAGCAATGGGGCTAATTGGACTCGTAATTTCATTTGCCCCTGCAATTGGTCCAGCTTTGTCTGGATGGGTTACTTCGAATTACTCTTGGAGATTATTGTTCTTTATTATTTTACCGATTGCACTTATCGATATTATTATTGCTATTTTTGTATTAAAAAATGTGACTGATGTAACGAAGCCGAAAGTAGATGTGTTATCTATTGTTTTCTCTTCCTTTGGCTTTGGGGGATTGCTATATGGTTTTACTGCAGCTGGTAACTATGGCTGGACTCAACCAATTACTATAATATCGATTGGTATGGGTGTGTTAGCTCTTATATTATTTATTACAAGACAACTTAAATTAAAACACCCAATGCTAGAATTTCGCGTATTTAAATACTCTATTTTTCCATTAGCTGTTGTTATTGGAATGATCTCATTTATGGGGTTGATTGGAGTTGAGACATTAGTTCCTTTATTTATGCAAAACATGCGTGAGTTCACAGCATTTGAAGCTGGTCTTGCTCTGTTGCCAGGAGCTTTGATTACGGGGCTTATGTCACCTATTAATGGAAGAATATTTGATAAAATTGGAGCTAAGTGGTTGGTGTTTATTGGTTTATCAATTATGACTATATCGTCATTTGCTTTTATCAATTTAAGTCCAGAAACATCTTTTACCTATATAACTGTAATGTATTCAATACGTATGTTTGGTTTATCAATGGTGTTGATGCCGGTCCAAACCGCAGCATTAAATCAATTACCAAAAAGATTGATCCCACATGGTGCAGCAATGGATAATACTATGAGAATGATTGCAGCATCGGTTGGAACTGCAATTCTTGTTTCAGTCATGACAACGACAGCTATCACGGCGGAACAACGTCCAGATATTTCTTATCCGGATATTTATGGAGCTAATATTTCCTTTTTAATAGTAGCAATACTTTCTTTATTAGCCTTAATCGCTTCTTTCTTTATTAAGTACAATCAGCCTGTGGCAGAAAAAGACGAAGGAAAACATTCTTCCTTATAATTAAGAAACCTCACTAGAATTAGTGAGGTTTCTTATTAAAAAGATTACACTGGGTGTATTATAAGAAGAGCACTAACAATGTGATCGCAAAAAAATTCTGATTACTATGGTATAATTTTCTTTTATTGGGGTAACCCAAAATATGGATGATGCGAGGTGTTACTAATGGCAAAAGCAATACTGTTTGATTTAGATGGTACATTGCTCCCAATGGACACAGAACGTTTTGTGAAAAATTACATAAAAGAATTGGCACCAAAAATGGCGCATATTATCGATCCAGAAGAATTTGTTAAAGCTCTTTTAACGGGGACGGAAGCGATGATCAAAAATCTTGAACCAACTAAGACGAATGAAAAAGTATTTGAAGAAACGTTTTTAGAACTAGTGGCGAAAAAGAGAGAAGACGTTTGGCCTGCATTAGATGAGTTTTACGAAAGAGTATTCCCAACTTTTTCTCATTTAACACAGCCGACTCCAATGGGAAAGCAAGTCGTTGAAAAAGCAGTTCAGCAAGGTTATCTCGTAGCGGTGGCAACAAATCCGGTTTTTCCAAAAACGGCGATTTACCATCGCTTAAAATGGGCTGAACTAGATGAATTACCATTTGAGCTTGTTACGGTATATGAAGAAAGTTCATTTACAAAACCACATATTGAGTATTATCAGGATATATGCGAGCGTATAAATGTGAAACCGGAAGACTGTATAATGGTTGGCAACGATATTCAAGAGGATATGGTAACAAGTACGATTGGAATGAAGACGTTTTTAGTTGAAGGGAATATTATTGATCGTGGAAACCCACAGTATCATGTTGATGATCGTGGAACTTTGGAACAGCTGCATGAGAAAATTGTCCAAGGAACAGGGATTTTCTCAAAATAAACTTATGCAAAAGAAGAGTATCGCAAATGGATACTTTTCTTTTAATTTTATCTATATGCTTTTTGAAAATGAAAAAGACTAGAGGAAATTATATTCATGGGTCTGATCTTTTTACTCTATTTTTGAATAAGTAAGGGTGAGTTTATATAATAATATACCCGACTTCTTCAACCGCCTCTACCATATGACTAATATCTGTTTTCATTTCATCAAACTGTACATTGACCGTTTTATCCTTCAATGACCCTTTTGCATCACTTACACCATTTACTTTCTTTATTGCTTCCTCGACAGTTGAAAGACAGTTACCACAACTCATTTTTTCTACCTGTAAAGAAATCTGTTTCATACATGAAGGCCACCTTTCCTTTTCTTCTTATTTTTTCAAAGTAGAGCATCTTCTATTCAATAATTGATAACTGAACTTATTTTTTGCTCTGGAACGCAAATCTTGTTGAATGAGTGATCGACGCTGTTAATTGGGGATTCAGTGTTTTATGTATGAGCTCCTTACTAAGTTCAGTTTCAACTGATTCATAAGTTTAAAATTCCATGATTTCTGTTTTTTCATTGCTTAGTTTTAAGATGTCTCAAGTCTCTAATAGGATGAACGATTGCTGAAGAATGCATGTTGAACACATGTAAACTTCCCTCTTTATCAATTCAAAGGTGTCCTGCTGCAAAATCTTGATGGCATAATGTTTGAGATACTCGTGTTTCTTCAACCCAGCTTGAAAAACAGGTGTTATCTAATAGTGTGATATCTCTTTGCACTGTATAATCTTTTTTGTTCTTAAGTTTAGGCTTCATGCTGTTAACAGCGTTAAACTATACAAATACTTGTTGCAAAGAAGAAAAAAACGAAGGTGAGAAAGGATATTAGAATAATAATTTTTATATTTTTACTTATTGTTTCTAGCTACTTCGAAGATGAAATAATTTTTAAATTTTTTCTAAAAAAGGGTTGAAAAGAAAAAAAAATCAGTTTATAGTAAGAATTATCAGAATTTTCTCTTTAGGAAAACGTGGATTCTGTTAGGATCCTAATTAAAATTATAAATTAGTTTGTGGATTTGGCAAATTTTAAGTGAGTAGTTAGGATCCTAAATTAATTACGGTGGTAAAGTTAGGATCCTAATTATTTGAAAGATAAACTGCCAAATAGTTATGGAGGAATAAGATGGAACATTCAAGAGAACGAAGTAATTGGTTTGGATCATTATTTAGAAAGACGTCATTACAGTTAACAAACTTGATTAATAAAAAGATGGCGTCAAATGGGCTTACTAGTTCGAATTACTGGGTCTTAAAGCTATTATGGGAAAAAGATGGGGTAACACAAAAGCAGTTAGTGAATGAGTTAAGCGTGAAACCTGCTTCTTTAACAGGGATGATTGACAACATGGTTGAGAAGGGATGGTTAAGGCGCTCGCCCGACCCAAATGATGCACGTGTTAATCGAATTTACTTAACAAAAGAAGGAGTAGAGCTAGAGGAGGTAGCTATTGACCTAATCACCGAATGTGAAGAAACGGTTTGCCGTGGATTAAGTAATGAAGAAAAAATCATGTTGAAGAGTGTTTTAAGAAAAGTTATAGATAATTTAGAGAAAGCACAATGAATTTAATGGCGTTCAGACTTAGAAAGAGTGTGATTTAAATTTAGTTTATAAGAAAGTCTTTTAAAAACCAATATATGTAAGCGCTCTCTATGAGTGGTTTATTATGAAAGGAGCTTTTAAATGAATCATAACGAAGAAAATCAAATGAAGTGTCCCTTTAATCATGGTGAATTTACTGGTGAGAATGAATTAACTAATAAGAGGTATGATCATGATTTTGACCCCAAGGCACCAGAAACATTTACTAGCGCTCATGAATTATACAAAGAAATGCGAGCAAAGTGCCCAGTTGCCCACAGCAATGAATGGGGGGGTTTTTGGACCCTTTCTAAATATGAAGATGTTGTTGGTGTGTTAAAGGACTATCAAACGTATACGACGTCAGTTCAAAATGTTGTGCCAAAAGTAGCGTTTACTGGACGTCGTCCTCCATTACATTTCGATCCGCCAGAACATACATTCTATCGTCGTTTGATTAACCAATTTTTTACAAAAAGGAAAATGGCAGAGTTGGAACCTAGCATTCAAAGAGATACAGAGGAATTAATGCAGGAAGTGGTTGACAAAGGGAACGTTGAGATTGCAACAGAGTACACTCATAAACTTCCAGCCTTGGTATTTGCTGAATTTTTTAATCTACCTAAGGATCAGTCGAAAAGAATTAAAGAAGTAAGTACCGCGTATGTAAAAGCGATAATGGAATTCGATAACCAAGAGAAGGTAAAGAAATTGAGTTTACAACTTTATGACATTGCTCGAACAGTGATTGAGGCACGTAAAAAGAGCCCGATGGATCCAGAAGAAGACTTTACAAGTGCGTTGCTAGAAACCAAGTATAATGGTGAGTATTTAGCTGATGAGATGATTCTAGGTTGTGTCCGTGCGATGTTAGTTGCTGGTATGATTGCTCCGAGCGTGTTAATTGCAAGTATCTTTGTTCATTTGAGCGAGCATCAAGAGATACAAGAACAGCTGCGAAATGATTTAAGTCTTGTTCCAGCTGCAGTAGAAGAGTACCTTCGCCTGCTTACGCCTTATAGGGGCATGGCTCGTACAGCAAAACATGATGTTGTAATAGGAGGTCAACTAATAAAAAAAGATGAGCCAATCGCGCTTAATTATGCTTCTGCCAATCGTGACGATTCAGTGTTTCCAGATGGAGATAAATTTATTTTAAACCGGCCAAATGCAAAAGACCATATTGTTTTCGGTGAAGGGCCACATAAATGCCCAGCAGCTCCTTTAGCTCGAATGATGGTACGCATTACTCTTGAAGAAGCTCTTAAACGTACAAAAAGAATTGAATTAGTTGGCGATGTGAAAATGACAGTTTGGGCTGAGTGGGGTGTGCTCTCTGCACCTATTAAGTTGTCACCGGCATAAAAGATTACTAAAAATAGAGTATCGGAACAACCCCGCCCTAATAAAGTAAATGCAGTTATAGCCAATATTAATTACAATCTAGGTTGGTGAGCATATTGAAAGAAAATGAAGAAGGTTTGAAAACTAAACAATCCTCTTATTCGGCCGTATTAGATAATATCAGTGAGGCACTTGGTAAAGTAGGGGGCTTGGCTACATTAGTGATGATCATTTTAGTCACCTTTAATGTCATAACACGTAGGGTATTTAACTGGTCTATACCCGGTTTTTATGAAATTCTCGGCTTAATCGGTGCTATCTTTTATTCATTTGGTATCGTATACGCAGCTACTAAAGGACAGCACATTGTCATGGATATGGTTGTAAATCGCTTGCCAAAAAGGATTCGCATAGTTTGTGATTGGATCACTCGTATTGTAATTTTGTTTTTTTGTGGGTTATTAGCTTACGCTGGTATAGAAGTTACTTTAAGTATGCTAGATGAGAGAACGTATGACCTTCAAATTCCGGTAGCTCCATTCCGGTTTATCGTTGTCATTGCATTTGTTTTACTAGCCCTGATTATTTTAGGGGGAAAGAACATTAGTAAAGGAGGTGAAGATTAATGGAGCCACTTACGATAGGCGTGATCTGTATGGTGGCATTCTTTCTATTAATGTTAATAGGGGTTCCAGTTGGAATTTCTATGACACTAGTAGGGTTTGCCGGCTTCGGATATATTGTCTCAACAACAGCTTCTATCGGGAAGGTTGCGTTAATCCCTTTTACTACTATTACCGATTATAATTTTGCCGTCATTCCGGCTTTTATTTTAATGGCGCAAGTGTTTGGTGTCTCTGGCTTAGGGGTTAAATTATATGAACTTTGCGAAAGGTTTTTAGGGTATCGGCGTGGAGGACTTGCACTCGCAACAGTTGTGGCTTCGGCTGTGTTTGCAGCAATTAGCTCTTCAACGATTGCAACCGTAGTGACAATCGGTCTCATAGCTATCCCAGAAATGATGAGAAGAAAATATGACCCTGGTTTAGCTGGAGCTTCTGTTGCAGCGGCTGGTGGACTTGGTATATTGATACCGCCAAGCGCCATATTGATTTTATACGCTCTTATGACGGAACAATCAATACGTGCGTTATTTATAGCAGGGATTGTTCCCGGAATGATGTTAGCTATTGCATACGTGATAACGATTGCGATTGTCTGCAGATTAAGACCTGATATTGCTCCGGCAGGGCCACGTTATTCATGGAAGGAAAAGTTACAGGCATTAGCAGGTACATGGGAGGTCTTACTCCTAATTGCATTATCTATCGGAGGTCTGACCTGGGGTTGGTTTACCCCTACAGAGGCTGGTGCGGTAGGTGCTTGTGGTGCGATTTTGATTGGTTTTGCTAGGAGAAAGTTAACATGGCAAGGTTTAATGAAAGCGCTTAAAAGTACGGCTGGTAATAGTGGTATGGTCGGGTTGATAATGATTGGGGCTTTTACGTTTAATTATTTTGTCGCGGTAACGACAATCCCACAAAGTATCGTTTCTGCTGTCAGTGGTATTGAAGCTTCACCTATTGTGGTTATGCTAATTATCTCATGTATGTACTTAGTTTTGGGAATGTTTATGGATTCTTTGTCAATGCTTTTACTCACAGTACCATTTATGTTTCCAGTTGTATTAGCATTAGGATTTGACCCGATTTGGTTTGGGATATATATAGTGATGGTTATGGAAATGGCCGTTATCACTCCGCCAGTTGGGATTAATGTATATACTACTGCAGGATTGTTTAAATGGCTTTCATTAGAAAAGGTGTTTAGTCGAGTCACTCCGTTTGTTCTGGCACAAATCGTAATAATTTTAATATTGTTGTTTTTCCCTGATGTTGTTACTTTCTTACCTAACCTAATGAGGTAAGAGCTTAATATAAAATATCTAGCGGGTAGCCCAGCCTAATTTTAAGGAGGAAAACTAATGTTTAAAATGAAGAAACGAATGGCCTCATTGTCTGTTGTTGCATGTATAGGTTTTGTGGGAATACTTACTGGTTGCGGGAACTCATCAGGCAGTTCAACTGAAGGAAGTAGTGATTCTATAGAAACTGAACAATCTGCAGAACCGATGGAATTAAAATATGGGACATATGTTTCGTCTGGCCACTATCAAGGTTTAATCGATCAAGAGATGTTTGAGAGAATTGAAGAACAATCAAATGAGACTATTAAAATGGACTTATTTTTTGATGGGACATTAGTAAATGCGCATGAGTGGCGCCAGGAATTATTACGAGGTTCAGCTGAAATTACACAAGCAGCAGTAGGATCTGAGGCAGATCGTTATCAATTAGAATATTCTGTCGGTTTATTCAACTACGGTATTACAGATATGGAACAATTACTTGAATTCACACGCGAGCTTGTAGAGAGTACTCCAGAATTGGCCGACCAATATGATGATGTTGTTCCGATTAGCCGGATGTCTGCCGGACCTTCATGGGTCCATACAGTAAATACACCAATTCGTTCGGCTGAGGATTTTAGAGGGCTTAATATCAAGGTTGCCGATGATGCTTCTGTTGCTCTAATTAGGGCGCTAGGTGCTAACCCTATTAGGTTGCCGATCTCTGAAACATATAGTGCGCTAGAAAGGGGAACAATTGATGGAGTTGTCACAGGAGCTGACCCGTTGAGAACCTTTAATTTCGCAGAGGTAACGAATTATAATACAGAATTGCCTTATGCTACACCATGGCTAAATTCAAAAATGATGAATAAAGATGTTTTTGAAAGTTTATCGCCAGAGAATCAGCAAGTGATTCTCGATAATGGAGCATGGTGGGAGGAACAGTTAGTGATTCAACTTGAAGAAGAAGTTCAGGCTGGAATTGATCAGGCAATCGAGGATGGCAATGAGATTATTCAACTCTCTCCTGAGGCAAGAGATGAAATTCTAGCTGTTATGGAAGAAAATGCCTTGGGAATAGCCGCAGAGCTTGATGATCAGGGTTTAAATGGCACTGAACTTTTCGAAAATGCCCGTGAGTTAGCTGATAAGATGACTGATTAATATAGTTATTCTAACAACTAAAAAGTAATTTATTCAAATTTCAAGGAAAATATAGGGGTGTTTTACAAGGAAGCTTCCCCTTTAAACGCCCTTCATTAATCGTATTGGAAAGGATATTGATTATGAATAATTACAATGATAAAAAAGATTTGGCTCAGTCGATTCATCAAGTGAAATGCCCTTTTACTAATAAATTTCGAGATGAGGAGAATGGTTTACAGTTAACGGATGATTTCAATCCATTAGCTCCCGAAACATTTACAAGTGCGCATGAACAGTACAAACACCTAAGAAGCAGTTGTCCGGTAGCTCATAGTAACGAATGGAATGGGTTTTGGGCATTGATGAAATATGAAGATGTTGCAAATGTGTTAAAGGATCCGAATATGTACGTGACGTCTGTTCAAAATGTCGTACCAAAAGTAGCGACAACCGGAAGGCGTCCTCCACTTCATTTAGATCCACCTGAACATACGCCGTACAGGAGAACATTAGACCCGTTTTTCACAAAGGAGAAGATGAAGGCAATCGAACCTGCTATTCGTGAAAATATTATACACCTGTTGCAACATTTTATTGACAAAGGAGAGGGAGATTTATGTGAGGATTTTACACACAAACTTCCTGGATATGTATTTGGAGAATTCTTTAACTTGTCTACAGAAATATCTATGTCAATTAGAGAAGTAACCACCGTATTTAACAAGGCATTGCAGGTGGGGGATAACGACTTAGTGCAAAAAACAAGTCTGCAATTATATGATATTGCTAGGGAAATTATCGAAGATCGCAAAAATAAGCCACTAGATCCAAAACAAGACGTAACGTCGGCTTTATTAGAAAAACGATATAGGGGCGAGCCTTTACCGGACGAGATGATTTTAGGAACTGTACGTCAATTGATTGTGGTAGGAATGATTGCACCGAGTGTATTTATAGGGAGTATGGCTGTGCACCTTAGTAAACATCAAGAACTTCAACAACAATTACGTAACGACTTGAACTTAGTTCCAGCTGCAATTGAAGAATATTTACGCTTATTCACTCCATATAGAGGTTTTGCCCGTACAGCTAAAGAAGATGTCGAAATAAATGGACGAACAATAAAAAAAGATGAACCCATCGCTTTAGTCTATGCTTCTGCAAATCGAGATGAAGAAATTTTTCCTAATGGTGATAAATTTATTCTTAACCGTCCTAATATCAAGCAGCATCTGGCGTTTGGGATGGGACCCCATCAATGCCCAGGTGCGCCACTAGCAAGATTAATGTTGGGGATAACCCTTGAAGAATTGTTATCACGTACCAAACAGTTTGAGATGGCTGGAGAAGTTGACATGACACGTTGGCCGGAATGGGGTACGGTATCCGTACCGATAAAAGTCTCAATTTAGGAAGGACTTAGTTTCCTCTTAGAATGATTGTAGAATTAGATGCTTAACCTTTTTGTCATGCATTTTTAAACAAAAACACGGTGATATAAATCACCGTGTTTTTGTTTTGCACCAGTTTATTGTGTGGTAATGCACCATTTTTTCTTCTTTTGTGTCTAAATCGCAAATGTAATGTTGAGATTTCAAGCTTAATAGCTTTATTAAAGTTGGCACATTTTTTGCAAGGAATATTGATGTAGAAAGCATGGAGTTGAAACTATATTAACAAACGGAGGAATTAACTATGAACATTTTCGTGATTATGAAACGTACCTTTGATACAGAAGAAAAGATTGTTATTGAGAACGGAAAGATAAATGGAGAAGAAGCAAATTATATTATCAACCCTTATGATGAATATGCAATTGAAGAAGCGATTGTTTTGCGCGATGAACATGGTGGAGAAGTAACGGTTGTAACCGTTGGTGAAGAAGAAGCCGAAAAGGAATTACGTACAGCACTCGCAATGGGCGCTGACAAAGCAGTCTTACTTGATAGTGAAGAGGTGGATGAGTTAGATCAATTTACGACAGCGTCCATGCTTGCTGCTTATTTCAAAGAGCAAGAGGTTGATTTGATCTTAGGAGGAAACGTTGCAGTCGATGGAGGGTCTGGGCAAGTTGGTCCTAGGGTCGCTGAACTGTTAGACATTCCTCAAGTGACAACG
>NZ_JBWQTV010000035.1:0-12796 GCF_056619965.1 Halalkalibacter sp. HAAS-P014
AATAATTCGGATGAAATTTGCCCTATCGGGTAAATTTCTACGTTGGGATTTTCTTGAAAATCCCTGAGATATCATGTATCTCTATTTCGCTTGGCTTTTGTTCAGTTTTCAAAGAACTCATGCGATGTCACTTGTTTTAGCGACATTTATTATCTTAACACACCTCTAAGTTCCATGCAACAACTTTTTTCAGGAACTTTATTGTTGTTTATTCGCTTCTAAAGGTTTTCGTTGAAGCGACAAAAATTAATATACCATTTCTTTAAAAGGAATGCAATAGTTTTTTTATAAAAACATTACACAAATAAATATACCACATCATCGCTATCAATAAACATAAGGGGATGTGCCAAAAGGTACTGTACTTTACCTTTTGGCACATCCCTTTAGCTATCCATCTTACTAGGGTTTTCAATTGGTGTTGTGGGATCGTTGCCCCACTCTATCCAAGAACCTTCATATAAAGTTATATCTTTATACCCCATTAACCTTAATGTAAAGTACATATGAGAAGCTCGCTTTGCCTTATGGCAATAGACTACAATCTTTTTATCTTCGCTTATCCCTGCATTAAGTAAGAGTTCTGCAATTTCGTTAGGTGTTTTAAAAAAAGGAATGCCGTTTTCTTCTATTATAATCTTCCACTCAAGATTAACCGCTGTCGGAATATGGCCTCCTCTTTTAGCCAATACTTTTTCTCCCGAATACTCCTCTGGTGAACGAACATCCATGAGAATAATACCCTCTTTTCCAATAGCCTTCTTCACAAAATCTTTATCAACCATCTTATTTTCCTTAATACTAGCATGAAAATTCCCTTTTTCTTTCGCTACGACTTCCTTTGATACTTTTTTCTGTTCGGATTCCCAAGCTGAAAAGCCTCCATTTAGTAAATGTACCTTTTCATGCCCGTAGTATTCTAACGCATAAAATAATCTAGTGGCTGCTGTATCTTTCCCTTCATCATAAATTACGATGGTTTGATCGTTTCGTACACCTAGCTCATTCATTTTCTGCTCAAATTGTTTTTTTGCGATTAAATACCCTTCAATAGAATGTTTTTCATCGATGAGTTCATCCATATTGAAATGTACAGCAGTTGGAATATGTCCAGTTTCATATCCGTTTTCGCGCACATCAATTATGTAGATATTTTCTTTTCCAACATTCTCCTCCAGCCATATTGATTGAACTAATAGATGTGAGTTTGGATAAGTCTTCGATGCGTATCCCTGATCAGCTAATCCATTCACAGACGCTATCATGATTACAATAATCATTAAAAGCTTTCTCAATTCTTCACACTCCTCTAAAAATTATCATCATTATTATGTCTCCGTTTCATCAATCTTACTTCAAGATTTGTATATTTATTTAATATAAAAAAGGACTACCTAAGTAGCCCTTCCTTGCGTTATTCATTGTGATAGATAATTTTTATTTTTGATGCTGCCTCATCTGCACGTTTAAGAGCATGATCGACCGTTTCATCCGTACTTAGAGCAACTGCTATTCGGCGCCCCACTTTCGTTTCCGGTTTTCCAAACAGACGAACTTGGGTATTTTTTATCGCCAATGCTTCTTCTAGACCTGAAACTTGGTAAAGAGAACTTTCTTCCCACGATTTAATAGCATGACTTGCTCCCGGTGATAAAAGCTGGATATCTGTGATTGGAAAACCTAAAATAGCTCGTACATGTAACGCAAACTCTGATAGGTTTTGTGTAGCCAAGGTAACTAACCCTGTATCATGGGGACGAGGGGATACTTCACTGAAATACACCTTATCCTTAGTCAAAAATAATTCCACACCGAACAATCCATAACCACCTAGAGCGTCTGTAACTTTTTTTGCAATTGCTTGTGCTTCTCTAATTTGAGCTTCATTCATCTGGTGTGGCTGCCATGATTGAATATAGTCGCCATCCTTTTGAACATGACCGATTGGAGAACAATAAGATGTACCAGAAACTGAACGGACCGTTAGTAATGTTATTTCTGATTCAAAATGAATAAATTCTTCAACAATCACTCTTGTGCTTTTCCCACGTGCACCTTCGATTGCAATATTCCAAGATGTCTCGATCTCGTCTTCTGAACGGCAAACACTCTGCCCTTTTCCTGATGAACTCATTAAAGGCTTGATGACACAAGGAGTACCTATTTTAGCGACAGCATCCTTTAATTCATCATAAGAATCCGCAAACTCATAGCCAGCTGTTGGAACGCCCAGCTTTTCGCTAGCCATTCTTCTAATACCTTCACGATCCATTGTTAGCTTTGTTGCAGAAGCAGTCGGAACAACGTTATATCCTTCTTTCTCTAAATCAACAAGCACTTGCGTTTGAATAGCTTCAACCTCCGGAACAATTAAGTCTGGATTTTCTTGTTCAATAACCGAACGCAATTTCTCGGGATCGAGCATATCAATAACATGAGAACGATGCGCTACTTGCATAGCAGGTGCACTAGCATAACGATCTACAGCAATCGTTTCAACCCCTAATCTTTGTGCTTCAATTATTACTTCTTTCCCTAATTCTCCTGATCCAAGTAACATTATTTTTTTTGCTAACTTTGTTAATGGCACACCATACATATTTTTATGCTCCCCCATCAATTTTAGTTTCTATCTAATAATAACGTTAAGATGGGAGATTAGACAAGTAAAAATCACAAAATAAACGAACAATATTACAAATAACGTTATTCATTATTCGTTAATCACCAAATTCTATCCCCATCGCCTCGGCCATTTTTTGAGGAATATCAGTATTATCAATTCTCCCACTGAATTGATCAGACATCGGTCCAAAAGTATAGATAGGCACATCAGCTCCTGAATGAACATTCGTGAGCCAACCAACATACGCATGTTTGCTAATGATGTTATTTATTTCTATAGGGACATGCTTTTCATCAGCCTTTCTAATTCGTTTCATTTCAGCTTTCGTTAGCGATAAACCCGTATACTTTTTTACAATGTCTTTAACATTCTTTCGCTTTTCATCTAGTTTGGAAGCGATAAAATTTCCTGTTGCCTGTACGTCTCTTACTATTTCAGTATTAGCGAAGTATTCATTGTAACCCCCAACTGACATCCCACCCGTATCATGATCACCCGCAATCACAACCAAAGTGTCTTGATCTTCTTTGGCAAACTCAATTACTTTTTCAACCGCCTCCTCAAAAGCTTTCACCTCATTCATTGCCCAAACTACATCGTGAACATGGCCAGCTCGGTCAATCTGACTTCCTTCTACCATTAGGAAAAAACCGTCATCGTCGCGCTTTAAAATATCAATTGCTGATGTTGTCATCTCTGCTAAAGTGGGCTCGTCTGTTATTCTTCGATCAATAACAGGTGTAAGATCAACTTCAGCAAATAGACCTAACACTCTATTCGTTTGCTTATGGTCTTCTAATAGTTGTTTTTTCGTCTCGACATAATGATAGCCTCTCTCTTGCGCTTCAACTATTAGATTTTCTTGTTTTTGCAAGCCACCTTCAGATATGGGAAGAAAATGAAGTTTACCTCCCCCAAGAAGAACATCCACCTTATCAATTAATTGTTTCGCAATATCAGCTTCTTTTTCTCTTGAATCGACATGCGCTCCAAAGGCAGCAGGAGTTGCATCAGTAATTGCTACAGTCGCTACCAGACCAGTTGCCTTTCCTTCTCTACTCGCAGCCTCAAGTATCGTCTGACGTTTTTCACCTTCGGGCGAGACACTGATCATTTTATTATTTGTTTTCAAACCTGTTGCCATTGCTGATCCCGCTGCAGCTGAGTCGGTAACCCAACTATTTGCCGAATGAGTTTGTACCATTCCTGTTAGCATAGGATCTAAAATCGTCTCTTCCCCTTTAAAAATACGATAATTTGTAGCATAGCTAGTAGAAAATCCATCAGGAATCATAAAAATTACGTTTTTAACTAATTGTTCTTCTCCTAAAGTGTCATTCGTTACTAAACCAAATCCTAGAAACAGGACGCAGCCTATTATAATTGCAACTTTTTTAATAAAACTCATTTCGTTATTAGCCTCCAATTACATTAAACTAATTGAATTATTTGTTCTTCAGGACAAAATTATGAGTGATTACATAATTTTCACAGCAATATGAAAGTTTTTTGTTCGAACAACTCGATTGATGTCTGTTAACGTAAAATCCTTGTCGAATATTTGTTCGTAGTTATCCACTTTATCCACAATTTCATTGTTGATAACTAGTCCAATGTAAAACAAGCACCCGGACGACTTAGCAATCGTATAGGCTTTTTCATTAATCGTAAAAAAATCGGGCCTTCACCCATTCCATATTCAGCTAACTCCCATAGGCTAAAGTGAAAATGAAATATGAACCTTTAGGCTGCAACACTTAGATTGAGAGGAGCGAATTTACATGTATAGAAGTTATCAACCTGGTTATTATTCACCCGCGGATACAAGATTCGGACCTGGAGCTATCGGACCATTAGGAGCTGGCATCTTAGGAGCTGGATTAGGCTTTTTAGGTGGGCAGTTAGTCGGCCCTGGATTCGGCACTGGCTATCCTGCTGGGGGTTTTGGTGGTTTTGGATACCCTGGCTTTGGTGGTTTCGGTCACCATCATGGACATCATTTTCATGGCCACCATCACCATCACGGACACTTCCACCACGGACATCATCACCATGGGCACCACCACCACGGACATCACCATGGCTATGGCGGTTTTGGAGCATTCCCTGGATATGGACCACGCCCATTCTAAATTTAAACTAGAAAAAGATGGTGCTATTAACGCACCATCTTCTTCCCTTCCTTATTCTTATTTCTCGCTTAATACTTCTTCAAGTAAATCAAAGTTAGTATAGTCTTCAAACTCGGGAATCTTAGGAATATTATCCATATCCTTCATGAAATTTGCAATGATTTCTGACCCTTCACGCATATCATCAGTCACCTCCATAGAATATATATTTCTACTCATAACTTCAGCAACTTGTTCTCTTGTAAGATTTTGAAGTTTTTCATCTAAAATATCAATTGCCTCTTCGCGGTTATCATTAATAAAATCAGTTGCTCTTGATAATGCATGTAAGATCGCTTTAACTGTATTCGGATTTTCTTCTAAAAATTGCTCTGTCACTTGGAAAGTGGAATAAAATTGCATCCAATCAACGTCACCTTGCTTCTCAGGCATTTTCGATATACGTCCACTAAATAGGAACTCTGCTCCTTGATCCATTCCAATTGTAATCCACGGTTCCCATGCTGCCATCATATCTATATTCCCATTATCTAAAGCAGCTATTTGATCTGTTGGCGCCATATTAATGAATTCCACAGTATCTAAGTCTACTCCAAGTTCATCAGCCATATTTTGTACCGCAACTGAAACACCTGCGCCTTGTACCATGCCAATTGTTGCCCCTTCAATGTCTTTTGCACTATTAATCTCATAATCTGGATGTGCAATTACAGCCTGTGTTCCAGAAACGTTTGCCATTGGTGCTACAATAACATTCGGTACATCAACAGCACTTAAAGAAATATTTGTAATAGTTGTTTCAAAACTTAATTGAGCGTCACCACTTGCAATTAGTGGACCAATATCAGGACCAGATTGAACAATATGGTTTGTCACATTCAACCCCTCATCTTCAAAAAAGCCCATCTCTTCGGCAATAATTTGTTGCGCCGACACCTGAGTATCAATAACCCCATACATTGTTACTTCATTTACTTCTAATGCACCACTTTCACTTTCTGTATCCTCGGTAGGTACCGGTGCCTCGGTACTTCCCTCTTCACTTGAACAAGCAGACATTAACACAATCGAACTAATGGCCATAAGAGCTACCTTCCATTTCGCAAGTCTGTTTTTATTCATCATATTTCATCCCCTATCGCTATTTTTGTACTGCGTCATTTATTTGAGTTCCTTGCTTCCATTTAAATAACCTTGACTCAATTACACTTAATAGAAAAGCAAATATGAAATATAATACACCAATTAGAGCAGCAGCCAAGAACATGTTATCCATTTGGAAGAAGTTTCTTGAATCAATAATCAAATATCCTAATCCAGAGTAAGAACCGATCATTTCAGCTACTACCATTGCTGAAAACGAGATCGCCAATGTAACACGCATACCTACAAAAATCGGTGGCAGCGCAGAAGGTAAAATGACTTTAGAAAAGACTTGTCTCTGATTAGCACCAAGCGCCATCGCCGAACGAATCAAGGATGGGTTCACATTTCGAATTCCGTCTACTGTATAGGCAATCATCGGAATAGCTGTTGCATATGTAATTAGAGTCAGCTTCGACAACTCTCCAACGCCCATCCAAATAATAAAGATCGGTAGCAAAGCAAACGGTGGAATTGGACCAATCATATTAATTAGTGGGTCTAGAATGTTTTGTATTACCTTAAATTTAACAATCAAAAAGGCTAAAATAACCGCAATTATGACCCCTAACACAAAACCAATTCCTAAACGCCAAGCACTAGACCAAATATGACTAAAGAGTTCACCTCTCCCATGTAAATGAAGAGCAGCCTCTACTACGGCAACCGGGGTGGGAAGAAACACTGGGTTAAACCAGCCGTAAGTAAGGTTTACCATGCCAACCACTTGCCATAAAACAAAGAAACTAATAATAGTAATAACACGACTCACTCTATCTTTATCCCATAACGAAAATATTTTTGAGCGTTGACTAGGTACAGGATCCAACCTCATTGACGTTTTCGTATTTTCAATTGTTGCCATTACTATCACATCCCTTCTGCTTTTGACATTATCGGAGTATCTTCTATTAATATTGTTTCAAGATAAGAAACCAGTTCACCAAATTCCTTATGTTTCACATCACGTGGTCTTATCATTTTCACTTCTTCATTTGCTACGACAACTCCCTCTTTCATAACAAGAATTCGATCTGCTAAATATACTGCTTCAGAAATACTATGGGTGATAAATAAAACCATTGTTTTAAGCTCCATCCAAATCGAAAGTAATTCTCGTCGCATTGTCTCACGTGTCAAGATATCCAGTGCACCAAACGGTTCGTCCATCAATAAAATCTCCGGTTCATTAGCTAACGCTCTAGCAATACCGACTCTCTGTTGCATCCCCCCAGATAATTGACTTGGATACTGATCTCTAGCTGCCGATAATCCAACTAACTGTAAATATTCCTCTGCTTTTTTTAAAGATTTTTTCTTACTCAAACCTTGTAATCGAGGACCAAAGGCAATGTTTTCGATCACTGTATGCCATGGAAAGAGGGCATGCTCCTGAAAGACAACTCCTCGCTCCTTTGATGGTCCATGAATCGATTGGTTATTAACCATTATTCGACCTTCATCAGGTTTTATAAATCCAGCAATCATATTTAAAAGAGTGGATTTCCCACAACCACTATGACCCAATATACAAACGAACTCATGTGGTTTTATTTCAAAATCAACCCCATACAATACTTGTTTTTCTTCTCCTTTTGAACGATATGTTTTTGCTACATTTGTAACGCTTAAGCTCATCATGTTCACCCCTTATTAGATTGATCGAATCCATTACTGTACTGTGACTTCAAGCTGATTGTATTTTCTGATAACTCTTTTTGTATAACCTCATAATAAGGCGAATGAAACATCAAGTCATTGTAGAGCTCGCACAAAGAATTCACTACTCTTTATTTAAAAGAACTAATTCCTTCTCAAATCGACTCCTGTGTAAGCGATTTCATCCACTCTATTAGTCGCTCGTCCCCTTCTTTTCACACAGTTCAAAGTTTTGTGTAAGATAATATAACGATAAAAAGGGGTCAGACACCACTTTACTTACTTAAAGCGGTGTCTGACCCCCTTCTCTACTCTATTCTGTTGGGTGTACCATTTTTGGGGGTTGAACAATTTCGTTAAATTGATCCTCAGACAGAAATCCTGTTTTTAAGGCAGCTTCTTTAAGGGTTAAGCCTTCTTGGTGAGCCAATTTAGCAATTGATGCAGCTTTTTCATAGCCGATATGAGGATTTAAAGCTGTTACAAGCATCAGAGATTGATCAACTTTTTGTTTAATCACGTCAATATTGGCTTCAATACCAACAACACACTTATCATTAAACGAATTGATTGCATCTGTAAGCAACTGTACCGATTGCAAAAAATTATAAATAATCACTGGTTTAAACACATTAAGCTCAAAGTTCCCTTGGCTCGCTGCAAACCCAATTGACGCATCGTTTCCCATCACTTGGCAGACTACCATCGTTAAAGCTTCACTTTGAGTCGGATTTACTTTACCCGGCATGATTGAACTTCCAGGCTCATTTGCTGGAATGGTAATCTCCCCAATACCCGAACGAGGTCCACTAGCTAACCACCTGACATCATTAGCAACTTTCATTAAGTCAGCCGCAAGCGCTTTTAATGCCCCATGTATATAAACAAGCTCATCGTGGCTCGTGAGTGCATGGAATTTGTTTTTTGCTGACAAAAAGGTCCGATTCGAAATCTGACTAATCTCCTCTGCCATGAATTCTCCAAATTGCGGGTGAGCATTAATCCCTGTCCCAACGGCTGTTCCTCCAATTGCTAATTCCCTTAATGATTCCATACTTTCTTTAATCATACTTTCAGCTTTTTCTAACATTCTGTGCCAACCACTAATTTCTTGTCCGAGTGTTAATGGCGTAGCATCCTGAAGGTGAGTTCGACCTATTTTAACAATGTCATCGAACTGGTCTGATTTTGTTTTTAATGTATTTCTCATTTTTGAAATAGCTGGTAACAAATCTTCTTCTAGCTTAATAAGGCTTGCAATATGCATCGCAGTCGGAAACGTATCATTTGAACTTTGGGATTTATTAACATCATCATTCGGATGAACACGCTCCTTTATCCCTTGCTCTTCTAATAATTGATTCGCCCGATTTGCAATGACTTCATTAACATTCATATTTGATTGTGTCCCACTACCTGTTTGCCACACTTTTAAAGGGAAGTGTTCGTCAAGTTTTCCAGCAATAATCTCATCTGCTGCTGTAACAATCACTTCTGCTTTCTCCTTGCCGAGTTTATTTAGCTTCTGATTGACAATTGCTGCACTTTTTTTCAAAATCGCAAATGCACGAATTACATCTACTGGCATTTGTTCAATACCGATGTTGAAATTTTCACTACTTCTCTGCGTTTGCGCGCCCCATCTTTTATTTGCGGGTACTTGAATTTCTCCAATTGTATCTTTCTCAGTTCTATATTGCATCGAAGCCCTCCTCATTTACTTTACTAACTACATCATCCTATTCATTATCGTCAACAAAATTCGCTTTATTACAACTACGAGTTTTTTTAAACAAACCATTAATTAAACCATTAATACCTTTATATTAATGGTTCAATTGAAGTCTATACCCTCAGAGCTCTACATTTATGTAAAAGACTACTGCCAAAGTACATAACTTTCACCTTTAGCAGCAGCCCTTATAACCCAATATTTATTTAAAGCGTATTTCTACGTTATACGGTCCTCTATTTTTAGAGGATACTCCAACACCCGATCCCCCTCTTTCTTGAACAATCTCAAACACAACTTTTTTTGTAACGTTCGTTACGTCTATTTTATAGATTTTTTCTTCTCCAGCTCTTAGTGTATCTCTATCTTTTATATTATCCTCAATATAAATTGGTAACAGCTCTTTTTGATCTGAATTTTTAAATTCTTTATCATAAGCATTCATTGTAAATTTACGACTAAAGTCTGCATTTTGATTTACAACCTTTACATAAATCATGTTATCTACCGCTCTTTTCACAGGGATCGAACAGCGTGAAATATTTCTTTTTGACATACTACCTCCTCCAAATTCTATGATTGATTATCGTTTTTAAGAGAATTAATAGCATCTATCACTGCTCTACGATTGCCATTTTCTTGTTGAAGTAACGACTCTAATGTGTTTTGTAAATTTGCAATCATCGGTTGAAGATTTTCTGGATTTCCATTTCCATTCCCATTTAAAGCTTCATAGAGCGTAATTGTAGATAGAATCACCGCAATAGACGTAGCTGCATTATCATTAAAAATAATATTTGTGTTATTACCTGTAGTAAGTTGATTGTTGCCTGCTTCTGCAGTTATTGTGTTGCCCTCAAAATTAGCCGTAGATGTTGATTCGGCCTCTGCCTCTGCTTCCGCTTCTGCTTCCGCTTCGGCTTCTGCTTCTGCTTCTGCCTCTGCTTCTGCTTCTGCCTCTGCTTCTGCCTCTGCTTCTGCTTCTGCTTCTGCTTCCGCTTCGGCCTCTGCTTCTGCTTCTGCCTCTGCTTCTGCCTCTGCTTCGGCTTCTGCTTCTGCCTCTGCCTCTGCTTCTGCTTCTGCCTCTGCTTCTGCCTCTGCTTCCGCTTCTGCTTCGGCTTCTGCTTCTGCTTCTGCTTCTGCCTCTGCCTCTGCTTCTGCCTCTGCTTCTGCTTCTGCTTCTGCCTCTGCTTCTGCCTCTGCTTCGGCTTCTGCCTCTGCCTCTGCTTCTGCTTCTGCTTCCGCTTCTGCCTCTGCTTCCGCTTCTGCTTCGGCTTCTGCCTCTGCTTCTGCCTCTGCTTCTGCTTCGGCTTCTGCTTCTGCCTCTGCTTCTGCCTCTGCTTCCGCTTCTGCTTCTGCCTCTGCCTCTGCTTCCGCTTCTGCTTCGGCTTCTGCTTCTGCTTCGGCTTCTGCCTCTGCCTCTGCTTCCGCCTCTGCTTCTGCCTCTGCTTCTGCTTCCGCTTCTGCCTCTGCTTCTGCCTCTGCCTCTGCCTCTGCCTCTGCTTCCGCTTCTGCTTCGGCTTCGGCTTCGGCTTCCGCTTCTGCTTCGGCTTCCGCTTCGGCTTCTGCTTCTGCCTCTGCTTCTGCCTCTGCTTCTGCTTCCGCTTCGGCTTCTGCTTCTGCTTCTGCTTCCGCTTCCGCTTCTGCCTCTGCTTCTGCCTCTGCCTCTGCTTCTGCCTCTGCCTCTGCCTCTGCCTCTGCTTCTGCTTCCGCTTCTGCCTCTGCTTCTGCTTCTGCTTCTGCTTCCGCTTCGGCTTCTGCCTCTGCTTCTGCCTCTGCTTCTGCTTCCGCTTCTGCTTCTGCCTCTGCTTCTGCTTCCGCTTCTGCTTCTGCCTCTGCTTCTGCTTCGGCTTCCGCTTCCGCTTCTGCCTCTGCTTCCGCTTCCGCTTCTGCCTCTGCTTCTGCTTCCGCTTCTGCTTCTGCCTCTGCTTCTGCTTCTGCTTCTGCTTCTGCCTCTGCTTCTGCTTCCGCTTCTGCTTCTGCCTCTGCTTCTGCTTCTGCTTCTGCTTCTGCCTCTGCTTCTGCTTCGGCTTCCGCTTCCGCTTCTGCCTCTGCTTCTGCTTCGGCTTCGGCTTCTGCCTCTGCTTCCGCTTCTGCTTCTGCTTCCGCTTCGGCTTCTGCTTCTGCTTCCGCTTCTGCTTCCGCTTCTGCCTCTGCTTCTGCTTCGGCTTCTGCCTCTGCCTCTGCTTCCGCTTCTGCTTCGGCTTCCGCTTCTGCCTCTGCTTCTGCTTCCGCTTCTGCCTCTGCTTCGGCTTCTGCCTCTGCTTCTGCTTCCGCTTCTGCTTCTGCTTCCGCTTCTGCCTCTGCTTCGGCTTTCGCTTCTGCCTCTGCTTCTGCTTCGGCTTCGGCTTCTGCCTCTGCTTCTGCCTCTGCTTCCGCCTCTGCTTCTGCCTCTGCTTCTGCTTCCGCTTCTGCCTCTGCTTCTGCCTCTGCCTCTGCTTCTGCTTCTGCCTCTGCCTCTGCTTCCGCTTCTGCCTCTGCTTCTGCCTCTGCTTCCGCCTCTGCTTCTGCCTCTGCTTCTGCTTCCGCTTCTGCCTCTGCTTCTGCCTCTGCCTCTGCTTCTGCCTCTGCCTCTGCTTCCGCTTCGGCTTCGGCTTCGGCTTCGGCTTCGGCTTCGGCTTCCGCTTCGGCTTCTGCCTCTGCTTCTGCCTCTGCTTCTGCTTCCGCTTCTGCTTCTGCCTCTGCTTCTGCTTCGGCTTCCGCTTCCGCTTCTGCCTCTGCTTCGGCTTCTGCTTCTGCTTCTGCTTCGGCTTCCGCTTCTGCCTCTGCTTCCGCTTCCGCTTCTGCCTCTGCTTCTGCTTCCGCTTCTGCTTCGGCTTCCGCTTCTGCCTCTGCTTCGGCTTTCGCTTCTGCTTCTGCCTCTGCTTCCGCTTCTGCTTCCGCTTCTGCTTCTGCCTCTGCTTCTGCCTCTGCTTCCGCTTCTGCTTCTGCTTCTGCTTCTGCTTCTGCCTCTGCTTCCGCTTCTGCTTCTGCCTCTGCTTCTGCTTCTGCTTCCGCTTCTGCAATCGCTATCGCATTAACTAGCTTTTCCTCTACCTTTTTAAGCTTAGCTTTCAGTTTCTTCTTTTTCTTCTTACCACCTTTTTCTTTGTCAAGCTTTGCTAAACATTCAAGTAGATCTTTCTTTTCTTTCTCATACCTACTAATCTTTTTTTGCAGATCAGAATAATTGCTATTACTCATTTAAATTCCTCCTTTCGTAATTACTTGTATAATAAGCAGCCAAGCTACTTTTGCTATAGGAGATATCATTAATTTTCTTTTAATGACTCGAATTCAAACGATTGACTATAGTTTATTAACCTATCTTTCTAACTTGTATAACGTTTCTTTATTTCAATATCTATGAATAGGCAAAAAAAAAGTTTCTCCTCATAAGGAGAAACTCAGGCTGTTGAGAAAGTTTTCTCAACAGCCTGTTTTTTTGCGCAGACTAATCCGATTATTCAGGTAATTATAGTATAATATAGATAAGAATAATCGTGAGGTGATCCATATGTTACG
>NZ_JBWQTV010000036.1:0-12700 GCF_056619965.1 Halalkalibacter sp. HAAS-P014
TTATAATACTCAAGGTCATAAGAGTTAGTTTTGTTTACATGAATATGAACCTCTGCAACACCATTTGCTTTTTTTACTGTAAGATTTTTTGCACCTGTTTCTACTGTAGTCATAATAAATTCCTCCTGTTTTTTGAATTATATTTATATTAATTTAAGTGGTACGCTTTTTTAGCTAGGAAGGAGACGGAACTACATAGCTTTTCTTAGAAACCGTTCGCACCGTCTTATTAACTCACATGTCGTGATGCTAAAACGTAACTTCCTAGGTTGGGTAATGCTCTTAATTTATCTTAAATACCAAATAGATTTAGTGGTTTTGGACCTGTGTATGAGACAACACTCTTAGTCTCAGTGTATAAATCAAGTGTTTCAATACTTAATTCACGGCCAAATCCAGATTGTTTATATCCTCCAAATGGAGTTCCAGGGAATGCGGAAATTGGATTGTTGATCATTACGATACCTGCACGTAGTTTTTCAGCAACACGATGTGCTTTCCCGAAGTCTTTTGTCCAAATAGCAGATCCAAGGCCAAAAATTGAATCATTTGCTTCTTTAATAACTTCTTTTTCATCACTAAATTTCATGATTACAACAACTGGTCCAAACACTTCTTCTTGAGCAATTCTCATATTATTTGTCACGTTACCGATAATCGTTGGCATATACCAGTGACCGTTTTCAAATTCCGGTCCTAAAACTGCAGGGTCAGGGCGTCCACCTCCATAGAGGACTTCTCCACCTTCTTCAACTGCTAATTTCACATAACTGTCAACGACTTTCTCATGACCACTTGATATTAAAGCTCCCATGTGTGTTTCTTTATTAAATGGATCTCCCACTTTTAAACTCTTCGCTTTTTCAATAAATTTCTCTACAAATTCATCGTAGATATTTTCATGAACAAATAATCTTGAACGAGCTTCACACGATTGACCAGTGTTATAGAAGATTCCATAAATAGAACCTACAACTGCACCATCAATATCACAATCATCAAATACTAGACTCGGAGATTTCCCACCTAATTCCAGCGTAACACGTTTTAACGTTTGTGACGCTTTGGCCATAATATCTTTACCAGTTTCTGTTTCACCAGTGAAAGCTACTTTATCAACACCTTCGTGCTCAGTTAGATATGGGCCAATTTCAGAACCACTACCAGTTAATACGTTTACAACACCTTCAGGAACACCAGCTTCATGACAAATATCAGCAAGCATGTAAGCTGTAATTGGCGTGTAAGAAGCAGGTTTTAGTATAACGGTACATCCAGCAGCTAACGCAGGAGCAATTTTCCAAGCTGCCATCATCATTGGATAGTTCCAAGGGATGATTTGAGCACATACACCAACTGGTTCTTTTAATGTGTAGTTGAAGAATCCATTTGGCATTGGATTTTGACGTCCTCCAAAGGTAGCAAGTGTACCTGCATAAAATTCAAAATCTTCAACCGCTTGGTTAATTTGACCTTGAGCTGCAGCAACAGTTTTACCAGTATTAAGAACTTCAGCTTCAACTAGCTCATTGAAACGTTCTCTCATAATCTCAGCAATTTTGTTCAAGATTCTTGCACGCTTTGTATGAGATGCACGTGGCCATTTCCCAGATTCAAAAGCTGTTCTTGCAGCTTCAACCGTACGGTCAACATCGTCTTTCGTTGCTTTTGCTACTTTCGCCAATACTTCACCTGTAGCAGGGTTATGTGTTTCAAAAAATTCATTGTTGCTGCTGTTAGAGTAAGTACCATTGATAAATAATTGATAAGTTTCTTTTACTACACTATCTTTTTTTACAGTATCTTGTATCACGTATCGCTCACTCCCTATACTTTTTCAATAATTGTTGAAATCCCTTGACCTACACCAATACACATCGTTGCAAGACCATACCTAACATCACGTTTTTGCATCTCGTGAACAAGTGTAGTTAAAATTCTGGAACCACTACATCCAAGTGGATGTCCAAGTGCAATTGCACCACCATTAACATTTACTTTCTCCATGTCAAGGCCAAGCTCTTTAATACACGCAACAGATTGTGCTGCAAAAGCCTCGTTTATTTCAATTAAGTCAAGATCATTGACTGTGAGACCTGCTCTCTGCAATGCTTTTTGAGTAGCTGGAATTGGCCCTATCCCCATGTACGCAGGGTCCACTCCACTAACCGCAGATGAGATGATCCGAGCAATCGGTTTTAAGGAAAGTTCTTCAGCAAGTTCTTTCTCCATAATAAGCACCGCACTTGCACCGTCATTAATTCCTGATGAATTTCCTGCTGTAACAGTTCCACCCTTACGAAAAACTGGGCGTAAGTTTAATAACGCTTCCAATGAAGTGTCAGGTCTTACATGTTCATCTGTGTCAAAGGTGATTGGTTCTCCCTTTCTTTGAGGAACATCAATTGGCACAATTTCATCATCAAATCGGCCACTCTCAATAGCAGCTGCTGCTTTTCGCTGACTCAAAACAGCTAACTCATCTTGTTCTTCTCTTGAAATATTGTAACGGTCTGCTACATTTTCTGCTGTTTCTCCTAAACTTATAGGAGGGTATACCTCTGCAAGTTTCGGATTAACAAGTCTCCAGCCAATTGTTGTGTCATGCAACGTTTGATTCGCACGAGGATTTGTTAAATTTGGCTTTAACATAACATATGGAGCTCTTGTCATACTTTCTGTACCACCAGCTACAAACACATCTCCCAGACCTGCTTTAACAGCGGCTGTTGCTTGATTCACCGCATCTAAACCTGACCCACATAGACGATTTACCGTAACTCCAGGAACCGTTTCAGGTACACCAGCGAGTAATAACCCCATCCTTGCCACATTTCTGTTATCTTCCCCTGCTTGATTTGTACAACCAAAGTAGACATCTTCAATGAGCGTTTTATCCATGTTAACCCGTTCTAACAATTGCTTGATAGCGTGACCAGCCAAGTCATCCGGACGAACATTCGTTAAGGCACCATTTATCTTCCCTATTGGTGTACGAACCGCATCTATTATGACCGCTTCCCTCATATTGATAACTCCTTAGCTTTACGACTTTGATAATGATAGAATCCCTTATCCGTCTCGCCACCAACCCAACCAGCTTGGATGAGCTTTTTGATTAATGGTGCTGGTCTATAGCGTTCTTCCCCAAATTGCTTATATAACCCACTAAGAACAGCATAAACATCTTCAAGACCAATTTTTTCTGCCCATTCCAATGGACCTAGCGGATAATTTGTACCTTTTTTCATTGCTGTATCAATTGCTTCTGCGTCAGCAGTACCCTCAGTTAAAGCAAAAGCTGCCTCGTTAATAATTAAGGATAGAATACGTGGGTAGACTAACCCAACCTCATCTTCCACAATTTCAATTTCCTTTTTTACTATTTTAAAAGCTTCTTTTACAGTTCCTAGATACTCACGATTGCCTTGTAGTGGACAAGCGATCTCAATTAAATTTCCTTCACGAAAGTTTGAAAATGTAGCAAAGCTAATCAATCTTTCTGGTTGACTTAACCATGAAGCCGCTTCAGTCCCAGTTACTTGCAATGCAGTTGATAAGATTACTGTGGTAGATGAAATAACAGACTCGATTTCTAGAAGTTTTCTTTTCTTTTCATCTAAATCAATATTTTCTGTTTCAATAACAAGATCGACATTACTAGTAGAAGTATAATCATTATAGGAAACTTTTACTTTTTCACTCTCATGAAAAGCTTTGAAGAGTTCTTCAGCTAGTAAATTTCGGCCAACAATCAAAATATTACTTATCATATTGATAGAACCCTCCTTTGCTTTTCCTACCCAAGTTTCCAGATTGAACCATTCTCTCTTGATAGTAATGTGGTCTAAAACGACTTTCGCCATAAAAGCTTGCATGAACAGACTTTGTTGTTGCAAAATTAATATCAATTCCAATTAAATCTTGAAGTTCAAATGGGCCCATTTTAAAGTTTCCAGCCTGCTTCATAATACGATCAATTTGGTCAACATTAGCAACTTGATCATTCATAATCCTTAACGCTTCGTTATAAAAAGGACGGGCAACCCGATTCACTATGAATCCTGGAGTATCCTTGCAAACTACCGGACTTTTCTTGAGCTCTTTAGCAAAGTTTACAAGTGCATCTATTGTCTCATCGGCTGTATTTAAACCTTGTATCACTTCAACTAGAGGCATAAGAGGTGCAGGGTTAAAAAAGTGAAATCCTGCAACTCTCTTTGCAAGTTGGATCTGTCCAGAAATTTCTGTCACCGAAAGCGACGAGGTATTTGTTGCAAGAATGGTATCTTCTGAACAAATCTCCTCCAATTGTTGAAAGATCGAACGTTTAATTTCGATTTTTTCAGGAACTGCTTCAATAACTAATTGACAATCTTCAAATGCATTCAAATCGGTTGTTGTAGAGAGCAACTCCTCTGCTAACTCTCTCTCAGCAGTCGATAGCCTATTCTTTTCAACTAACCGATCTAATTTGCTATCTATTGAGACTTTAGCTCGATTAACTGTTTCTTGATCGAGATCAAACATTACTGTAGCGTAGCCGTTTTGTACAAGTAACTGGACGATCCCAGCCCCCATTGTTCCAGAACCGACTACACCCACTTTATTAATTTGCTTCATTCAAATTCGCACCTCTCATTTATTCGGTTGCGATTCCTGCCAACGAATATATTCAAAGACACTCTGGCAATTGTTGCAATAGTATTGCCTTACTAATTGTGCCGTACCAAATGATGAAATCTTCTCAACTTTTTCAGATGAGCAGAATGAACATTCTACATTTTTATCCGACATTGGTAACAGCTCCATCATTTAATAGCTCGTTAACTTGACTTCTGTATTCAGCGACGAAATCTTTTGGAGCAATTAAATTTTCAGAACGTAAGAGATTATCATTCTCCACTTTCTCCAACCATTCTAGAGCTTCAGCAGAAACTTTCTCAAAGGCTTCCTTAAATCTTCTAGGGATTGAACCTTCGTCATTTAATAGTTGCTTACACCAGCTCTTAGAATAGATAAGGTGTTCGTTCTGCTCTTTCAACATTTTACTAAATGGTGGGTTGGTATCTGGGTTTTCTGCATCAATAACAGCACGCATAACTAAATCTATTGCTACATTTGTTGCGTAAAGTCCAGCAATTAATTCAATCCAGTTGTTAATCGTGACATTCGATGAGAACGCTTTACCTGTTTGATCTTTTATTTCTACCTTACTACCATTTAATCCTTTTAAATCAAATGCCCATCTATATATTAATCTTGAATGACCGAGTTCTTGTTGTGCCATCGCAATTGATGAAAGCGTTGATTCAAGTGTCGGTCCACTAATTCCGATTTCAACTAACCGATCCCCTAAAACATATTTATTATCTGCAATTGTTTCAGCAAGTTCTACTAATGAAACGTTTTTATTGTTTGACATTAACTAACTCCCTCCTTAGCAAATAGTGGTTCAGGTTTTCGAACGCTAATTAGAGCGTCCTTCCTTACAACTTGCATTTCCACCCAATCTTCCTCGTCGTAAATATGCTCTGCATATACTTTTGCTAGTTCATCACTTACAGCCTTGAACGAACCGACTTGAATTAGATCGTCTCCTCGTTTGATGCGAGTTAGGAGAAGATACTCCACTGGTTGATTTGTCATGAACTTACCCCCCAATATTTCAATTTTTTCTTTCCTTCTTCACTTAGGTTATTAACAGTCCATGGCGGATCCCATACAACTTGAATGTCTACTTCAGCTATTTCTTCTTCTTTAAGTAAACGCTCCTTGATATCGCTTTCAATCCACTGCATACATGCACACCCTGTAGATGTGTAAGTCATTAGGACTTCTAATTTATTATCTTTTTTTGTAATTTCATAGATTAATCCCATATCCACTACGCTAATAGGGAATTCAGGGTCCATTACTTCTTTTAAGGCATCCCAATACTTATTTGCTGGCGCTTCGTTCATTGCTGCTTGACTCATTGTTGCTTCATTCATGATTAAGCCCCCTCTTTTCTCATTGCTTCTAACTCTCTTGCTCCCTTTTGAATTTTACTTACAAAATCTTGGTTTTGTGGACCACGCTGTTTAAAACGTTGAATAACTCCGTCCCATGTATCCGGTTGATCATGTAACCATTTTTTGTTTTCTACATCAAATTTACAAGGGAATGGTACATCAATAACATATTTTCCTTGTTCTTCATCATAATGTGCTGGTACCTTCACTCCAATTGACTCACAGAAAGGCACTGCAGTTGATAACCAAACTTGTCTAAGCTCATCATTTGTCTTCCCTTTTAAGCGATAATCTAATTGCGCCGAACGGCTTTTAAGGTTATCTGCAACCCCGAAGAATTCAAGTCCCATTAAGAACATCCAATCAACAGCTTCTTGAACTTGCTTTGCTGTTTCTGGTTTCTTCATACCAGCTTTCATAATGATTTCGCCATTTCTAAGATGGAACAATTCTTCCTTATCTACTTTTACTAACGCTCTCTTCCATGGGCCGTACGAAGTATTTTGATGTGCATCCCCTAATAACGTATAACCAGCTCGATCAAATAATCCATTAAAGACTCCTAATTCAATCCAATTATCTAATTTAAAATCAAATGCATATGGGTTCTTCCAGCGACCTGGTTCGCGATCATATAGAAGTTCATCAACATCCACACCTAAGTCTTCTAACAATCGATAAGCAATGTGCGCATGCCCTATCTCATCTTGCATAACAGCTAATGCTGTGATTTTGTAATTTAAATTAGGTGCTTGATCATAAACAGTCAAAAGTGGTGGAACACTCAATAACTCTGTATCCCCTACAATTGTTAATGTTTGCTTTAATGCTTTCAAGTACTCATCATTCATATCCTCTGGACGTTCAACTTTAAAACCGTTTTGTACTTTTTCTAATAAAACTTCAGCTTGATTTACGCTCATGTTTACACCTCTTTTTACTATTATTATGTTTTTTATGTTATCGTCTATATTAAGTAATATAAAACATTCCTAATTATCTGTCAATAGATTTTATTATGTTTTTTTGACGGACGAATATTTTTGTGCAAAATACGCCAATTTCCACATGTTATAGGCTTAACTTTGTTTTAACTATGCAAAAAAACACATGTAACCTTTTTGTAGTTACACGTGTTTTTAAACGAAGTGAAATTTACATACTCCTATTATATATTCACTTTTTTTGTATAAACGATCGGCTTTTCACCGTTTCGGGCAATTCTATTTTCTTTTTCTAAAAAGTATAGATGAGCGATCGTTTCAGCAATAGCAAATCGCCATTGATGAGGTGTTAATTCTTTATGAGCAAATAACACTTCTGCAATCTCATATGCCGTTTTCGAATTTGCGAGCGATTCCATTTTCGATAGCCGGTTTTCATGATGAGAAATAAGCTCATCAACGCGGTTGCGTATATCTTCCATTACCTCTCCATGTCCTGTATATACTTTTTTTGTAGGAATCTCCTTAATCTTCAAAAGTGACTCAATATACTCATGTAAAGGTTTCTCGCTAGCTCCAGGCCAAACACTAATATTAGGAGTTATCTTATCAAGGATATGGTCACCCGCTATAAGCACCTGATCCTCTTCTTGATAGAAGCAAATATGCCCTGCACTGTGACCAGGTGTATGAATAACTTGCCACTTTCTATCTCCAAATTCAACCTGTTTTTTTATTGGAGTAATAGTAGGCAATGGCAATACACTTTTCGTAAGCTTTTCCATATGTTCTTTAATTGCTTCACTCAACTGTTCAGGAACACCGAATTCCATGATCATTTCCTTCAGACTTGCCGCTTGTATACTATTTTCTCCAAACACTCTTTTCAACATATTCATATCTACTTCATGCATATAAACTTTCGCACCCGTTATTTGCTGCATCCAACCACTAAGTCCTGAATGATCCGGGTGAAAGTGCGTTAAATAAATAGTCTTAATTTTAGTAGGTGGTATATTTAAGTAGTCAAATACTTCTTCCCACGTATCTCTGGCAGCCTGATAATTCAAACCTGTATCAATTAACACATAATCGTTGCCGTCCTTAAGTAAATAACAGTAAACGTATTTCATTGGAAAGGGGACAGGAATTCCAATTCGGTAGCCCCCATTTTCAATCTGTTCGATATTCAACATCGTTATTTCCTCCTACGAATGCTTCCATTCAGGCTTACGCTTATCGAGAAATGAATCTAACCCTTCCTGTGCATCATTTGTTTTCATCAAGTCATTAAGGTAGATTTGCTCAACTTTCCCTATCGTTTCAGCAAACGTTGCTGCCATTGCTTCACGAATAGCCATTCTAGTATATTTAAGTGCCACTCTACTTTTTGATCTGAATGAATCTAGCAAATCATTAAGGTAATTCTCTAATTCTTCTTCGGCTACTACCTCATTGATTAAACCATATTCCTTCGCTTTTTCTGCAGAGACCGTCTTACCTGTAAGAAGTAATTCCATTGTTTTATTAAAGCCCATTAACCAAGGGAAAATTGCAACAGAAACTGGTGGAAATAATCCGAGGTTGATCTCTGGTTGACCAAATTTCGCTTTTTCAGTCGCAACGGAAATATCACAGAAACTCGCTATCTCACAACCACCTCCAATTGCTGCACCTTCTACTACAGCCACTGTTGGACAAGGGACCTTTGCCAATAAGTGAAACATTTTGTGAAAAACATGAATCATAGGCTCTGCTTTATCCCCAATATGATCTTCAATCGCTACACCAGCTGAGAAAGCCTTTCCATCAGCACGAATAACTAAAGCATGTGGTTCCTCATGTTCAATAATATGTTCCAACGCATTGACAATTTCATCCATCATTTCGATATTTAATACATTAACCGGTTCTCTTTTTAATGTAAGCCAAGCAACTTGATTTTCAACCTGTAAATGAATTGTTTCATAATTTTTCATAAGAATCACTCTTTCTTGATTATTTTATAACATGCTCCACCCTGCTAGATAAAACTTCATAAGACTCCTTTAATTCACCAAGAAGTTCAATAAACAGACTTTCTACACTGACAATTGAATCTATTAATCCCACTGATTGTCCGGAGTGTACCCAACCTTGTTCCATATTTCCTTGAATGGCACCTAACTTATTTTTATAACCATTAATATATGGAAACAATTCTTGTATTGATATAGGTTGTTTTTCCAGCTCTAAAATATGGTTAACATATTCACTTTTCACAACGCGATTTACTCCACCAATGCTTCTTTCAATAATCGTCGTTTCTGAATCTTTTGATTCAACAAGTAATTGTTTATAATTTTCATGGGCTATGCATTCATTCGTTGCAATAAATCGCGTTCCCATTTGTACTCCGTCTGCTCCTAAGGCAAGAGCCGCAAGCATTCCTTCACCACTAGAAATACCCCCAGCAGCAACGACTGGAATCGAAACAGCTCTTCGTACTTGTGGAATCAAACTAAACAAGGTCAATTCATATGGGCTATTACGGCCACCTGCCTCAAACCCTTCACAAATAACTAAATCAGCTCCTGCTTTCTCAGCATTAAGAGCATGTCTAACCGTCCCGACAACAACCATTACTTTTATACCTAATTCTTTGAAGAAAGGAATATGCTCGCGTGGATCTCCAGAGGAGAGACTGACCGCAGCTATATTGTCCTTTTTTTCTTTAATAACGTCGAAATAATCCCCATAAGAGAAATGACCACTAATGGGAATATTCACCCCAAAAGGATAAGGTGTTTTAGCTGACGCAAGTTCAACTTCTTGATGAAACATCCTTGGACTCATTCCAGAAATTGCAATTTGTCCAAATCCACCTTCATTGGAAATAGCAGCAGCTAAATCACCGTTCCCAACTTGCGCCATTCCACCTTCGATAATTGGGTAACGAATATCTAAAAGCTCTGTAACTCGGTTCTTATTAAGGAGATCTTTCACTTTTTTCACTCCTTGCGTTTTGTCTCATATATTTAACCTTTGACGATATTTACTCCCCTTTAAATTGAGTGGGGCGTTTTTCTTTAAAAGCTTCTAGCGCTTCAATACGATCTTTTGTCGGAATAATTACTTCATAAGCTTTGGATTCAATCGCAAGACCTGTTTTCACATCAACATTGCTACCATAATTAATGGCATACTTTGCTTGAGTGACTGCCAGTGGTCCATTTTTCATAATCTCCTCAGCGAGCTCGACCGAACTGCTCTTTAACTCTTCCTCATCAACCACTTTATTTAAAATCCCTAATGTATACGCTTGTTCTGCATCAATTCTACGTGCTGTTAGTATAAGCTCCTTCGCCTTTGAGGTCCCAATCAAACGGCTTAGTCTTTGTGTCCCACCGGCTCCTGGAATAATAGCCCAACTAACTTCAGTTAACCCCATTTTTGCATTTCTTACTGCGTAACGGAAGTCACATACAAGGGCAAGTTCAAATCCACCTCCTAGAGCATATCCATTGATAGCTGCAATTGTCGGTTGAGGAAGTTCCTCTATCATCGTAAATACATCGCGAATTTTACTAACATTTCTCCGAACTTCTTTTTCATTTAACGTTCGTCTTTCCTTTAGATCTGCACCTGCACTAAATGCTTTATCTCCAGCACCAGTAAAAATGACAGCCCTTACTTCTTTATCTAATTTAAGATCTTCAACAATGTTTTCGAGTTCAACCAATGCTTCATAATCAAAACAATTTAACTGTTCTGGTCTGTTAATTGTTACGAATGCTAAATGATTACTAATTTCCAATACGACCTTTTTCATTGTGACACCTCATTTTATTCAAAATATTAAAAATAATCAAATCGTTAAAGGGGCAATATTTCTGCCTGTTGCATTCATTAACTCCTAGCAGAATTATTTCTATTGCTCCTTTAAGTTTACAACCTATTACAAATGTATCTCTCTAAAAGGGTTAATAGCTCTGTCACGCCTCACCTCGTATTCCCGGTCTGGGGCCGGTTCATAAATCGCTTCAAAAAAACGAACAGCAGGGATAGATAACAGTTGATGTATATTCCAAAACAATTCTCTCGCCTTCGATCCAGACCAATTATGTGGCAATAAGTCGCGTGGAAAGCCAGGATCTTCAAAAAGGAATTTTCGATATTGGTGAACAAGAATCGTTCTTTCCACAAAACACTCATCATCGCTCAACAAATTATTCAGTGCTTTTTCACGTAACTCTTCAAATTTCGGCGTGAACTTCTCTATAAAAATATCGTACTCATCTGAAATTGCTTGCAAATCCCAACCTTTATTTATAATACTGTCATTATCATGAGATACGATTGAAGAAGCACTAAATAAATAAGCGTGTTCTTCAATGTTATAAGTTTTTATAATTTCAATAACTTGTTCTTCTAATGAATTAGGGCTTATCCATGTACTATTGGAGATTACTCCAAACCCAGTCCAAATTAATTCTTTCCTTATTAAATTACGCAATTCACGCTTTTCCTCAGGGAAAGAGTATGTAAGAATTCTCCACATGCCATCCCACGTTTGACTTTGGGTTGTATAAACTCTTTTTACTCCATCTTCAATTCTTCTCTTACCTATTTCGGTTAATGAATAATAGCTTTTATTCCCTATCTTCCTAACTTGCAATAACTTCTTTTGAACCATTCGAAATATTGCTCCACGTACTGAAGACTCAGATACGCCAAATTTTCCCATTAGCTTAATTAAACTTCCAACCCATATTTCTCCTCCATAATATTGGATATACTCCCCGTAAAATGTAAACATTAATGACCTTGGCTTCAACGTTGTTCACCGTCCATTTAGTATTGTTGCTTATGAATAAGAGACATCCTTTTTATTATAGAGGATAATAATCAATTATGCATTAAACCTTGTTCTTTTACCTTTTTCACTGATTGAAATTTCTTCAGACAATATCGAAATAACATCTTCGGGAATGGGAACAGCTTTAATTTCGTCACCTTTTTGTCTTACCCAGCCTCTTAACTCATAACCATGACCAGTGCGACCTTTATCGTTAAAAACTTCATGTATTAACTTAATTGTTTTGTTATTTATCTCTAGTACTTTTGTCTGAATAGTAATAATTTCATCATATAGTAATGGCTTTTCAAACGTACACCTTACATCAAGCATAGGGAGAATGATACTTCTTTCTTCTTCTAATTTACTTGGTGCTAGGTCACAACTGCGAAAAAATTGATGGCCCGCAATATCAAACCATTTAAAATAGTTTGGATAGTAGACAATTCCGGCTTTATCTGTGTCTCCCCAGTTAACCAACACCTCAATTTCATTTGACCTCATATGAATTCCCCTTCTTTCTTTTAGCAAAAAAGCTCTGGACCGATTGCGAGGATAACATCCGATTTCTTAAACTAGGTGATTATTTCTCTATTATCTCTTAAAAACTTCAAATCTCAATTAAATAGCTCCTTCTTTAATAAGAAGGAGAATTTTCTCCTCCACGGTTTCTAGACATTTTCAATACCAACATTCATGTGAAAATCACATGCAGGAATTAGTCATATTGTTCAAAATGGCGATACCGGATTGTTCCGATATCGCCATTTAAGTTCTTTAGATTACTGACCAGACCAATCAGCTGGACGCTTTTCAATAAATGAGCTTAGTCCTTCTTGTGCATCTTGCGAACGGAATAATAGGTTTTGTAGTTCACCTTCATAACGAATCGCAACGTTTAATGG
>NZ_JBWQTV010000037.1:0-12298 GCF_056619965.1 Halalkalibacter sp. HAAS-P014
TTTCTAATTCTATTTGTTTTTCACGGATAGGACGTAACATATGGATCACCTCACGATTATTCTTATCTATATTATACTATAATTACCTGAATAATCGGATTAGTCTGCGCAAAAAAACAAGCTGTTGAGAAAACTTTCTCAACAGCCTGAAAAACCTTCCAATTAATATTTGGAAGGTTTTTCACTATCTCTTATTCTTTCACAAACTCCTTCGTACTTCTAACCGTATCAATTGGTCGAACAACTTTTTCAATATGCTCACGTTTTGATTCTAAAAATGGCGGCAACGATAACTTTTCTCCAAGCGTGTCATAAGGTTCATCCCCCATAAAACCTGGACCGTCCGTCGCAAACTCAAATAAAATTTGTGGAGCAACTCTGGCATATAGAGATTCAAAATAAAAGCGATCGACGTAACCAGACGTTTGAAATCCAAATTTAGGCAAACGCTCAATCCATTCATTTAAAACATCACGATCTTCAACACGAAATGCCACATGATGAACAGTCCCAAACCCTTGTTGCGCTGGTGGAAGTAGTACATTATGTTCTACAATAACTTGTGCACCGTTTCCCCCTTCACCTACTTCAAACAAGTGGTACGATCCCTCTTTTCCGATTTCTTCAAATAATAACACTTTTTCCATCATTTCTTTAAAATAATCAAATTGAGCAATTCGAATAAATATTGGCCCTAGTCCTGTAATTGCATATTCTAATGGGATCGGACCTTTTTTCCAAGGATTACCTGAAGGGACTCCTTCATTTAATTCATCAGATACCAACTGATATTGTTGGTCATCAAAATCAACAAATGACAGTGTCTTTTTTCCAAATTGTTCTTTAATTCCTGTATGTTTCACGTCCAAACGATCAAATCGTTCACCCCAATATTCAAGCGCCTCATCACTCGGAACACGGAAAGATGTTTTTGCGATTTCATTTGTTCCATGTGTCCCTTTTGGAATACCAGGGAAGTCAAAAAAAGTCATATCAGTCCCTGCATTTCCTTCGTCATCTGCAAAAAATAGATGATACGTTTGAATGTCGTCCTGATTCACTGTTTTTTTTACTAAACGCATCCCTAATACATATGTGAAAAATTCATAGTTTTTTTCTGCACTGCTCGTTATCGCCGTTACGTGATGAATACCTTTTAATCCTTTCATTTTATACCTCCATTAAGTATGATTCCATTGGGATAACACACTTTATCTCTAATTGAATTATCTTTAATTTGAGATAAATATATCATGAAGTAATTATTACTGTCAATCAGTTACCTTACAGATCTCAGAATAAAGATGTTAATAAACCTATAGGAATATTTTGTAATTTAAAGCGTATATTTGTCTTAACAAGCACTTTAATGAAGTTTTTTAGAAAATGAAAGCGCTTTAATTTTGTTGGACTTACGTTTATAATTATAGTAAGAAGCTACTTAATACAAAGATGAGGTGATTCAAATGAAGAAAATTTCTGGTAAGAACGTTATTGTTAGTAAACCGACACTTCGCTATATCATCCGCGCGCTACCTGATAACCATTTCAAGGTGAACTGGAAGCACCTTGAAAGTTCCAGTATTCTCAATATTCTGGATTGCCAATCAAACCAACTAAGTAAAGCAACGTTTACCAAAGGAGAAAATCTTGTCTTTCAACACTTAGATTCTTCAGATCAAAAAGTAATATCTGTATTTGAAAAAATGCTAGGAATTACATTAAATAAAAAGACATCTAAATCCTATAAATCTCTATATTTAGAAATTGATTATCACCTGATGGAACTTCATGAGTACATACAGGTTGGCGATGAGAAGAAAATTGAAGAGACAAAAGTTAAGTTAAGTAGATTAGAAGCAGAAATGAAGGAACTTGTATAGCTAGCACTATCAAATTATTTGCTTATTATCCTAAGAGGAGATAGAAAGGGGATTACAGAAATCTGTAATCCCCTTTTTCGTATGTTTTAATTTTCTGCACTGGAGATCAACAGAAACAGTAAGTTTACAAAGAACGAAAGAAATAGATTCTCCTCTTCACTCAAATATTCTAAAAATTATTGACAAAAATAAGTTAGAATGATAACCTCTACTTATAACAAATTGTTTACAACATTAACATATTGTTAATAACAATAATTAGATTAGGAGTGTTGCTTTATGAATCAAGTAGTTATTGTTGGTGCAGGCCCAGTAGGTATGACAGTTGCTGAAATTCTCGGTCAATCGGGCATAAATGTAACCGTTTTAGAAAAGAATGCAACCCTTAGTAAAGAGTGGAGAGCTTCTACTTTCCATGCAGGAACATTAGAATTACTAGAATCAACAGGATTGACCGATGAACTTTTAAAACTAGGCTTAAAAGCCGATAAAGTTCAATTTCGCGATCGTATAGAAGGTTTATATGCTGAGTTTGATTTTAGTCAATTAAAAGATGAAACTAAGTATCCATTTCGCTTACAATTACCTCAATCAACTTATGTTAAAGTTCTTGATGAGAGACTAGCAAAGCAACCCAATGTAAATATTGTCTATGAAGCTGAATTAGTAGAGTTTACTCAAGATGGAGACGGAGTAGATGTAACATACACAACTCCAGAAGGAACTCAACAAATTCGCACAAAATTCCTTTTAGGTGCAGATGGTGCTAGAAGTACAGTGAGAAAAGCTCTTAATCTAAAATTTGAAGGCTTTACGTATGAAGAGCGCTTTTTACTTGTAGGTACACCTATTCCATTTGATCAGTTCTTACCTGATATTGCGTCCATAAACTATGTTTCAGATCCAGATGAATTCCTCTTTATTTTACGAGTTCCTGAAGCATGGCGTTTATTGTATCCGGTACCAGAACATATGACTGATGAAGAAGCCCTAGCGGATGAAAGCCTTCAAAGCCAATTACAAAAAGCTTTGAAAACGGATACAGTTTTCCCAATCGTTGAACGAATGATCTATAAGGTTCACCAACGCGTGGCAGAAAGATATAGCCAAGGGCGTGTTGTGTTATTAGGTGATGCTGCTCATATTAATAGTCCAATGGGTGGGTTAGGTTTGAACAGTGGCATTCACGATGCAGTTGATTTAAGCAGAAGATTTTTACGTATTTTCGAAGATGAATCTCCAAATAGAGTAGAAGCAGAACTTGAAGCCTATAGTAATGCTCGCCGTACCGTTTCATTAAACTACGTACGACAAATCAGTGAGAAAAATACAAATGTTATGAAAGAAAAAGACCCTAACTATCGTCTTGAATTACAACAAGAATATACAAGAATAGCAAACGATCCTGTTAGAGCCAAAGAATGGATGCTCCGTTCAGCAATGATTTCGAGCGTTCGTGAACAAGGTATTGGCGAACCTCCAAAAGAGCTTTTAAAATAAGATATAAGTACGGAAAAGAGCAGATCTAGACGGAAATTGTATGATTTTCGTCTCTTCTTTTTGTGCACTATTACGTAACTGTATCGAATCATTTAACAAACTCGGCTTGATACTACAAAACAAGACTAGTGAAAAGGTATCTCCTTTTCACTAGTCTTGTTGATTTCAAATAAGTTAGTATGGTTATATCTTTTTCACCGGAGGATATTCGCCATTATACCCAAGCATTCGAGAAACTTCTATCGCTGTTTGTTTCAATTGAGTAGCTGGTGGCTTTGTTATATCGTCATTCATATTACCTGCAAGCCCTATTACACTTAGTGCTCCTGCTAAGCTACCGGATCCATAAAAAATCGGCGAACTCATCGCAAGAATTCCAGGTATTAAGCTACTTTCTGTCAACGATATGCCGGTTTGAAACATTTCGTCTACTTGTACAGCGAACTTTTTTTCATCTACCTTTCCATCAGCCACTTCTTTTTGATAAAAAGGTTCTGTTTGTTCTTTTGGTAGAAAACTCCGAAATACGATGCCAGTGGCCGTATATATTGGGACATAAGATCCTGTATCTAAACCAATATTGATTGCTCTGTTGCTTTTTTCCCACCGAAGAAAGAAAGGCCCCTTTTCTCTCCAAATACTCAAAGCAACCGTTTCATTTATTTCGTCTTTTAGTTCTAACATTTTTGGTGTCGCATGCTTCGCTAGATCAAAGCCATTTAAAGCTGCTGCTCCTAGTGAAACTAACTCTGGCCCTAGTGACCATTGAGGGTTTTCACCATGATCACGAACTAAGACCCCTAAATGCTGAAATGAATTGAGATAACGATAAATTTGGCTTTTATGAAGGCCTGTAGCTCTTGAAAGTTCAGAAAGAGTCATTTCCTCTCCTCTTTCTGCCATTATCCGCAATATTTTAAATCCTACTACAACCGATTGGTTTAACTTACTCTTTCCATTATCATTTTCTGCCAAACCTTTTCACCCTCTTTTACGAAACGCCTAATACATTGAAGGTAGCACCATAACGGAAGGTTGTCAATCTATTCCAACCTAAACAAATAGGGTTTAACTCAACTCCGATATCCATCATCACTGCCCATTACCTAGCAGTGTAGATAGCACCTTCGTGAGATAACCCCTATAGAATACTTTTATCAAACTGTTTTTTCATAATTAATTGAATTTGATGGAACTACATTCTTTGTTTGGCGATAGAAGATAAACGAAATAACGATCAAGGCAATAAGAGCTAATAATAAATGCCCACTCATTAACAACAAGGCACTTGCCATTAAAGATACCCTTTCGCCTAGTCCAAGCTTTGTTCTAAAGAAGCCGATAATCGCCGAACTAAAGATGATCACTCCTAACACCGTTAAAGCAACAACTTGAATGATCTCAAGAGTTGTCCCCTCCATTAATAAACCATTGTTAAATACAAAGCAGAACGGGATAATATATGCAGGTAAAGCGATTGTGAAACCCTTCCACCCTGTTTTATCTGGATTATCGCCGGATATCGCAGCTGCAGCGTATGACGCTAGTGCTACTGGAGGTGTTAGCATGGATATCGTACCAAAATAAAGAATAAATAAGTGTGCAGCGATCGGATTAATCCCCATCTCAATTAGCGCTGGTGCAATTAATGCTGCTAATAATATATACACAACAGTTGTCGGCATACCCATCCCCATAATTAAGGAACCAAGCATTGCAAACAACAATAAGAGAAATACGCTGTTATTTGAAAGTTCTACTAAGATCCAAGAGAATCGTGTTCCCAATCCAGTAAGAGTTAAAACTCCCATCACGATACCAGCACCCGCTGAAGCAATACAAAGCATTACTACCCCTCGTCCAGCTTGTTGAACAGCTTCAAATAATCCTTTGAATGTCAAACGGTTTTTCGGATTTAGAAAGCCACAAACAACAGCAGCAATCGTAGCACCTAACCCGGCATAGCTTGGCGAGTAACCGATAACGAGCATCCCAATCAATACAACAAACGGTATTGGATAAATCCATCCTGATTTAAATACGCTGAATAATGTTGGGATTTCAGATTTCGGAAGACCGTGTATTCCATTTTTCACAGCGTGAAAATGAACCATTGAACCAATCATTAAGAAGTAAAGAATACCTGGAATGATAGCAGCTAAAATGACATACAAATAAGGAATTTGTAAATTTTCAGCCATTAAGAAAGCTGCCGCCCCCATTACTGGAGGTAGTATTTGCCCTCCATTTGAAGCTACTGCTTCAATGGCTCCAGACATTCTTTTACTGAAACCTGATTTTTTCATGGCTGGAATCGTCACATTTCCACCTACCATTACATTCGCTACTGCACTCCCTGATACTGAACCCATAAATCCACTTGACAATACTGAAATATGTCCTGTACCTCCAGGTAGTCTTCCAGCAATCGCTTGTGACAAGCGAACCATAAAATCAGATACACCTGTCTTTTGTAAAATCGCTCCAAAAATGATAAAGATAATAACATAGCGAAACATCGTAGCTAGTGGCAGACCGTATAAACCAGATGATCCAAGGTACAGCTGACTACTAATTCTTTCAAGACTGTATCCCCTATGTCTTAAAAAATCCGGAAAAAATGTTCCCCATAAAGCATAGACAAGAAAGAAGATACAAATAATTGTAAGCCCAAGCCCAACCGTTCTTCTTAATGCTTCAAGCAAAATAACAATTGTTATAATCCCCATATATATATCTAGTGAAGTAGGCATACCTGCTCTTGCAACAATATCTGCAAAATTAATAGATAGATACAAACCAGTTACAATACTAGCCAATGCCAGCAACCAATCAATTACTTTTGTAAAAGATTTGGTTTTACTCATAGGAACTGTTAAAAAAGCATAGACAAGCACCATTGCAAGGATGATCGGCAGTAGTTTACTTTCAGACATGAAGCCTGTTGCCTGAAATGCTATTACTAGTACAGATACCATTATCGTAATCGCTGTAGCAAATCCATTCTCGATTTTCGCAATAGCCTTCATGTTAGTCACCTCTCTTATCATAAGAATGAGCTGTAATGAGCCTCGTACTAGACTGTAAAGGTCTAGTACGTTAGCTTTGACTCATCCTCAAACGATGTTAAAATTATTCTCCTATTTCATCTAAATACTTCTTCACACCGGGGTGTAACTCTCCCCCAATGAGTTCAATCTCCTCAGCAGAAGGAGCTTCTGCAATTCCCCCCATCGGGTGAACATTTCCTAATCGCTCTGTGTTTTCCATAGCTTCTTTTGTTATTTCGTAAACAAAATCCTCACTCAAATTACCGTTTAGCAATACATACATATTATCAGCTGCAGTTACACTATCAGATGATTGTCCACTATATGTTTCAGCAGGAATCTCATACTCTGTCAGTAAATCACCTAATTTATCAGGATCTAAATTAACAATCGAAATAGCTTCTCTTACACCTAGACTTTCAATAACTGGAGCAGGCAATGTCCCAAGAACTAGTGCCACATCTACTGCACCATCACCTAAAGATTCCATTGCTTCGCCCCAACCCATATACGATAAAGTAACATCACCTTCAGCTACTCCGTGGTTTTCTAAAATATCTAATGCTAGACCATTCGCAGCAGAACCAGAAGGCCCTACAGAAATTCTTTTTCCTTTTACATCTTCAATATTTGTAATACCTGAGCTTTCTTTAGTCACAAAGTGGACTATAGTAGGTGCTATATTCCATCCTAATTTCACATTTTCCATTGAACCGTTCTCGCTAAAGACGTTTTCTATTGCCGTTACGGTCGTTAACCCAATTTCCAAATCACCAGAATTCACTAAGTTGATATTAGCGACAGATCCACCTGTTTCTTCAACGTCAAATTGGGTTGAACCAAGGTTGTCCTTTAATAAATCAGCAAGACCTGTTCCATATAAAAACAATGAAGAACCTGATGATGCTGTACCAATTGTTACGAAGTCTGGAACTTCACCTTGATTTTGAGATTCAGAACCTTGATTATCTGTATCATCACTTTTTTCTGAACTTCCAGTGCTTTCTCCACCACCACAAGCAACTAGTAACATCATAATAAGTACAAACACAAAACTAAATTTCAGCATTTTAAGCGTTTTCATTTTTAAAATCCCCCTTTATATAATTAAACATAAACAAACTTTTACAATTAAAGCGTTTTCTTTTTTGGGTTTAACAAAATAACTTAATAATTATCCGAAGAGATATTTATTAATATTTTAATTTAACATTAAACATAATAACATATATGTTTATAAAGTTGAGGAGAACTCATTCTTGTACCCTAGTATGTTTGATATTTCGGCTGCCTTTCTCTTCAATTCGATAACCGGATTGGAGTTTAATGAAGTATCTAAGTAACTTTGTAAACCGATAATACTAATAGCGCCTGCAAGTTGACCAGTTCCATAAAATACCGGCGTACTTATAGCTAATATTCCAGGGATCAAACTACTATCGGTAAATGAAATTCCTGATTCCTTTACTAAGCTTACTTGTTCCTCAAACTCGCTTGGATTAATCGTTCCCTTCTCGACTTCCTTTGTATAGACAGGTAATGTTATCTCCTTTGGTAAATACGCCTGGAAAATCTTTCCTGTAGCTGTATAAATAGGAACATAAGAACCTGAATCGAGACCTATATTAACTAACTTATTGCTTTTTTCCCATCGTAAGAAAAAGGGTCCTTTCTCCCTCCAAATACTAAGAGCTACAGTTTCATTCAACGTATCACGTAATTCTAGTAATTTAGGAGTCGCTTGCTTTGAAAAGTCAAAGCTCTCAGAAGCTGCACTTCCTAATGAAATTAACTCAGGTCCTAGACACCAACTTGGTATTTCACCATGATTCCGGATCAATACACCTAGACTTTGAAATGAGTTTAAATAACGATACAACTGACTCTTATGAAGTCCAGTAGATTTAGAGAGTTCATGTAGTGTCATCGTATTTTCATCTTCTGCAATAATCCTTAAAATTTTAAATCCTACTTCAACAGATTGATTTCTCTTCGCTTTATCAAGGTTACTATTTATCGTCATTGCTACTTCACCTCAACCCCTCCCAATATTAACAATGTGTTAATGATGTAAACAAATCGTTACTAAAAAGTTATCATTTACTGTTAATACTGTCAACAATTTTCCGAAAAATTTATTAATAGTTTCAAAGCTTACGTTTCTATATAGTATTTAAAAATTAAAAGGAAAGATACTAATTTAAAACCTTCACACAGCCAAGAAACGCTTGATTCATATTTCCTTTAAAGAAATCCTAAAATTGGTATTTAGCTTTTTTTGTCGAACTCATTTACAAGGAAACAAGGGAAATTATAAGATACAGAGAGTATAAGAGACTAAATTGCATAAGTCATTATAAAAACATCAATTTTAGGGGGAATTCAAATGAATAAGAGTGCTTTAACGATATTAAGCTTGTTAGCTATCATTACAACTTGTAGCTTTGTTGTACATATTAAATCAAACAATCAAGCTCTAGCTAACAATTTATCTAAAATTGAAGGAAGAATTATGGATATTGAGGAAAACTCTTTACTCATTCTTCAAAAACCTGAAAATGCCCCTTTTAATGTTAATAAGCTATGGATAGAAGTAAAGGGACAAACAGAACACTTCTCCATAGGTCAACGTATTATGATTGAATTTGATAACAACAACTCATCTCAATTACCTGTTGTACCTATAAGCACAATTAAAATCATTAATTAATATTAAAAAGCAACGTTATAAACATTTTAAGTTTATAACGTTGCTTTTAATGTTTTTATTTCAAGCAATTGTTACCTCTAACTTGCCTTTCTTTCTTCCTTTACTTCTTCTTTCGTCCCCCATGCTTTTTCAAGAACAAAATAAAGTACTAGGCCGGCGATCAGTGCATGTGCTGCACCATAAACGGCCAACACAACAGCCATAATCATAGCAACTCCACGACCGATATTTGTTGTTACTTGTTCCATACCAAGTGTTATACACAAATAACCAGTTAAAATTAACGTGATGGATAGCGCTATAGGTAAGAATGGTTGGAAAAATGTAATAAGTGGCAATACAAAACATGCAACAAACAAGGCAATAACTAGTGTATTAGTTCCTGAATAAATGGATTGCATCGCCTTTTTTCCATAAGTGTATCGTTCTACAACAGAAGCTGTACCTGCTGTAAATATTGGTCCTGATAAACCAGGATGTGGCGCAAATAGTCCATGGATAATGTTTCTAATAAACGTAATTATATGAAGTTTTGTAATATCACTATCAATTATTTCATCTTCCCTATATTTTTTCGCTCTTTCTAAAAGAGATGTACCTACAATAATATCTCCATAGGCAATAATATAACCCATTATTGAAATTGGAATTGCCAGCATCAAGACTTCCAAACTCGGAAACCCAACAACAAACGGTGAATGATTCCACATTTCCATAAAATTAGGGACTGTAATACCCCATTCAATTGTCGGAGAGGGGTATTCTTTTGTTAACCACCCTACGAATATAGCAACAAGAATTGCCGGCATAATGCCATAATTAGCAATAAAACGAGCAATTCTACTTTTTTGATAGATCACTTTAAACGTTGGTGAGAATAAAACGAATAAACAAACAGCACCTCCAATAATTAAAGAGATTGGTGTTTCTGCCACTCTCCCACCTGGTTGAACTTCACCAATCAATGCAGCTAACCCAGCACCAATTAAAATACCTGCCTTTAGTGATTGAGAGAGTTTGTTGACAATCAGCTTTCCGAGACCGGTTATTCCAAAAATTAAAAAGATAACAGCGACTAATATTTGAACTGCCACTAATGCCTGAATTGCTTCTGGTCCTGGTTCAAAGTCACCTAGAAATAAGATGAGTAGTGGTATAATAGGTGTTAGTAAACCTGGTACAAAAGGCGAACCAAGAGCCGTTTGTATTAGCATCGTAATCTGCATTAATATCACAACAGCCAAGGCAGCATCGTAAGACATCCCCACTTGACTTTCCAAAATCGGTATGACGCTGAGACCAATTGAAAATAATACAAACCCTTGTATCAGTTCGGGTTTTTCTAACCGGTAATGCATAAATGGTAGACGGAATTTAAATGGCCCTATTGGCCAATAAGGTAATTCTTTAGGACTTTTATGTTTGTTCGAATCCACGAGTACTCCTCCTAAAAAATAATCTAAAAAAGAAAACGATTTCACTTCAAAATGCTAAACGATAGCTAACGCCACTAAAGTCTAGCTACTTTTCATCAAGCAATATGTAAGATAGCTCTATTATAAATAGTATATGATCGGAAAAACACCTACATAAAGAAGGAATCACAAGTGCTTTTACCATTATTTTGTTGGAATAACAAGAAGGTTATAAAAAATTTATATTTTTATTGTATTCTATCATTTTTCAAAACCTTTATAAAAAAAAAGGAAGTTATCTAACTTTATTGTTAGACAACTTCCTCCCTCATTCAACCTATCTTTAAAAATTCACCAGTGATCATCAAGAAACCTTTATGTTGTATTCAAACTAGCTAGTTATCGCAATCGCTTTTAATTCTTCCGTTAGAATAGGTACAATTTCAAATAAGTCCCCTACTATACCATAATCAGCAACTTCAAAAATCGGCGCCTCTGGGTCTTTGTTAATTGCCACTATGACTTTAGAATTCGACATTCCTGCTAAATGTTGAATCGCACCAGAGATTCCAATCGCAAAGTAAAGGTCCGGTGTAACAACTTTCCCTGTTTGGCCAATTTGAAGCCCATAGTCACAATACTCTGCATCACACGCACCACGTGATGCACCAACAGCACCACCAAGTAAGTCAGCAAGTTCTTGTAATGGTTCGAACCCTTCTTGGCTTTTCACCCCACGTCCACCAGCAACAATTACATTGGCTTCTGATAGATCAACACCACCTGTTGCTTTACGAACAACATCGCGAATTGCAGTTCTGAGATCCTTTAGTTCAACTGTAACTGAAGTAACCTCACCACTACGAGCAGTGTCTTGCTCTAGTGCAGCAATATTGTTTGGTCGGATCGTCGCAAAAACAATTCCTTCATTTACCTTCTTTTTTTCAAATGCTTTACCTGAATAAATAGGGCGAGTAAAGACAGCTTCTCCATTTTCCAACTCAACAGAAACTGCATCTGAAATAAGGCCAGCATTCAATTTCATTGCAAGGCGTGGTGATACATCTTTTCCAATCGATGTATGTCCTAGAATGACACCTTCAGGATTCTCAACATCAAATACTTGTAATAGCGCTTGCTGATAAGCATCTGTCGTGTAGCTTTTCAGGTCAGAGTGTTCAGCTGTAACAACACGGTTGGCCCCATACTGAATGATCGTTTCTGCTAATCCACTTACATTATCACCTAACAGAACTCCGACTACTTCACCACCGTCTGCAACTGTTTTCGCTGCTGCAATCGCTTCAAATGACACATTTCTTAACTCTCCATCTCTCACTTCTCCGATAACTAATACTTTTTTCGCCATAGTAAAGCCCTCCTATAATTCGTTAATTTAACTAGAACAATAAGGATTACATTTCGCCTCTATTATTCTATTTACCTTTTAGTCTATTAAATAACTTTCGCTTCTGATTTAAGTAAGGATACAAGCTCTTTTACTTGCGCAGCCGGTTCTCCCTCTAACACTTTACCTGCTTGTTTTTCTGGTGGTAGGAAAACATCCATCGTTGTCGTTTTCGCTTCTACATCCTCTTCCTCTAAATCTAAATCATCTAGGTCCAATGTTTCTAATGGCTTTTTCTTCGCTTTCATAATTCCTGGTAACGAAGGGTAACGTGGTTCATTTAGTCCTTGTTGTGCTGTTACAAGTACCGGGAGGGCAACTTCTACTGTTTC
>NZ_JBWQTV010000038.1:0-11148 GCF_056619965.1 Halalkalibacter sp. HAAS-P014
AGTCTGGTGGCGATAGCGAAGAGGTCACACCCGTTCCCATGCCGAACACGGTCGTTAAGCTCTTTTGCGCCGATGGTAGTTGGGGGCTTCCCCCTGTGAGAGTAGGACGTTGCCAGGCATTATTCCACAGTAGCTCAGTGGTAGAGCAATCGGCTGTTAACCGATCGGTCGTAGGTTCGAGTCCTACCTGTGGAGCCATATGGAGAGCTGTCCGAGCTGGCCGAAGGAGCACGATTGGAAATCGTGTAGGCGGTGTAAAACCGTCTCGAGGGTTCGAATCCCTCGCTCTCCGCCAGGTACATTTTTCTATTGGCCCGTTGGTCAAGCGGTTAAGACACCGCCCTTTCACGGCGGTAACACGGGTTCGAATCCCGTACGGGTCACCATTTTATATCAATACTGGAGGATTAGCTCAGCTGGGAGAGCACCTGCCTTACAAGCAGGGGGTCGGCGGTTCGATCCCGTCATCCTCCACCATAAACATCTTACTATCTGTTTACTTAATAACGACGCGGGGTGGAGCAGTCTGGTAGCTCGTCGGGCTCATAACCCGAAGGTCGGCGGTTCAAATCCGTCCCCCGCAATACCAAAATGGTCCGGTAGTTCAGTTGGTTAGAATGCCTGCCTGTCACGCAGGAGGTCGCGGGTTCGAGTCCCGTCCGGACCGCCACTTAATTTAATATAGTATGTATGGCTCAGTAGCTCAGTCGGTAGAGCAATGGACTGAAAATCCATGTGTCGGCGGTTCGATTCCGTCCTGAGCCACCATTTTGCCGGCCTAGCTCAATTGGTAGAGCAACTGACTTGTAATCAGTAGGTTGGGGGTTCAAGTCCTCTGGCCGGCACTGTAAGTTTTATACTTATTAAGTAAAAACACATATTGACTACTTAGCTCATAGTGTGTAAAATAAGTATTGTATTTTTCGTGGAGGGGTAGCGAAGTGGCTAAACGCGGCGGACTGTAAATCCGCTCCCTCCGGGTTCGGCGGTTCGAATCCGTCCCCCTCCACCATTTAGTTTTAGGGGTATAGTTTAAAGGTAGAACAAAGGTCTCCAAAACCTTCGGTGTGGGTTCGATTCCTACTACCCCTGCCAATTAATTCAATAATATGTGGCGGTTGTGGCGAAGTGGTTAACGCACCGGATTGTGATTCCGGCATTCGTGGGTTCAATTCCCATCAGCCGCCCCATTTTAATTATATTATCTAAGCATTGGGCTATCGCCAAGCGGTAAGGCAACGGATTTTGATTCCGTCATGCGTAGGTTCGAATCCTGCTAGCCCAGCCAATGCGGAAGTAGTTCAGTGGTAGAACACCACCTTGCCAAGGTGGGGGTCGCGAGTTCGAATCTCGTCTTCCGCTCCATTTTTATACGGCGGCATAGCCAAGTGGTAAGGCCAAGGTCTGCAAAACCTTTATTCACCGGTTCGAATCCGGTTGCCGCCTCCATATGTATTATATCTGCCTTGCCGGGGTGGTGGAATTGGCAGACACACAGGACTTAAAATCCTGCGGTAGGTGACTATCGTGCCGGTTCAAGTCCGGCCCTCGGCACTTTCTATTTTATAAACTTTATATTTGCGCCCTTAGCTCAGCTGGATAGAGTGTTTGACTACGAATCAAAAGGTCGGGAGTTCGAATCTCTCAGGGCGCGCCATTTTTATGCCGGTGTGGCGGAATTGGCAGACGCGCACGACTCAAAATCGTGTTCCTTCTGGAGTGTCGGTTCGACCCCGACCACCGGTACCATCTACATATTTTACGTTAATTTTAAAACCAACAGATAGCTCATAAACGTTGATAAATCAATGTTTGTGAGTTTTTTTATTTTTCAGGAAGATGATAGAAACATTAGAATATGTTTTAAGTCCAAAACTGGACAGATAGAATTAGTATACCCTAATCGTAAAAGCTTGTTTTACGATTAGGCTTTTTTGACCTATTAGGACAACCTGTTTACATTCCTACGCTATAAAGGAAAAAAAGTAAATATTCCTATACAGTAAATATACCTTTTACGAGTAGAACCTTTTAAAATAATAGTACGAATAGTTTTAAAATTTTTAATTATTTATGAAAGGGCTTACAAAACTGATTTTTTTAGATTGAAATAAGGATTATTATTTTACAAAAATAAGAATGAACGATCCATTCAATGAAGAAAAGAAAGAAAACGAATGACGAAATTTCTGGTTCTAAGTCAAATGTTGGGGTTGTAACTGCAGGTAATATGGGATCTAGAATTGCTTAAAAAATGGCGCAAGAAGGAATCGAGAGGGAATTTTTAGTGAGAACCAACTGACAGAGATTATGGGGCGACTTCATGGAAATTCATCAATGAATCCTATAAGAGATAAAGGATGCTGAACTAGTTGTAGAAGCAGTATTTGAAGATTTAAACGTAAATCTACCACATCTTCTAACGAGAGCCCTATGACACATCAGTAAATCTTAAATGGAGGTGATGCAATCTACAACTCCACATAGAAGTGGTAATTAAAATAATAGTAGAGGAGATGGTTATTGCTGGAAGACTATTGAATTAAATGAAATAGAGGAAAATAGTTTGGAAAAAGTATTTCACATTGGTATCTTCCTAGATCTTATAGCTTAAAAAAATTGTTATACCGTTGTTAGTCAAAATTTAATTAGAAAAGGGGAAAAACGAATGAAAGAAAATAAGATGTTAAAGTCTATCGTGTTCGTTGCAATGACATTTGCTATCTTGTTGACTCTAATTGTTCCAACGCATGCTGCATCCGTTCAGGGTGTTGAAAAGATTGAAGATATCCCATACACTGCCCCTGTCCCAGAACACACAAAAGGTAACTTACTCGATCTCTATATACCTGATGTACCAGGGAAGAATAAGTTGCCTCTTGTCATTTGGACCTCAGGTTCGGCATGGATGAGTGATGCAGGTAAGACTGTTCCCGGTGATGTAGTTTCCCATTTTACCGAAAAAGGATATGCTGTTTCTGGAGTTAGTATCCGCTCAAATACACAAGTACAGTTTCCTGGTCAGCTCCACGACATCCGTGCAGCAACTCGTTGGCTTCGTGAAAGTGCCGATGAGTACAACATTGATCCAAATCGCATTGCTATTCTAGGAAACTCATCGGGTGGTTGGGCGGCTGCAATTGCAGCAACCACTAGTAACATTTGGCAGTTAGAAGGGGAAACAAACGTGCAGACTTCTAGCGCAGTTCAAGCAGCCGTGCCATTCTTCCCACCAGTCGATTTACTTGTTATGAATGAGCAAGAATATACTATCATGGATCATTATGCACCAAACGCACTTGGGTCAATACTAATGGGCTTTCCAATTCAAGACCATCCAGAACTAACGAGAAAAACTAACCCAATTACTTACATTGATGATAATATGCCACCGATGCACATCTTCCACGGCTACAATGATGTAATTGTTCCACATGGACAAAGTGTCTTGCTTTATGAGGCTTTAGCATCAGCTGGTAACGAGGTATCGTTTACGTCGGTCCCTAGTGCTGGACATACTCATAACGATATTATGGGAGCAAGCGAGTATACCGTGTTTTATACAAATAGAGGCGGACAGGAAAGAACTGGAGTTCAACCTGCACCAACATGGGAGAACGTGGAGAAATTTATCAACAAGTCTCTTAATCGTGCAAGATAAGGTCAAAGGGAAAAGAACCCTTTAGCCTATTTAAGATAAGATAAAGGAGTATTCCTTTATCTGGATGATGAAAATTAATATTTATTACAAAAAAAGAGTGCATAATGGTATTATCCCCTTTAAGTAGACATGAAAAAAAGAGAGCATGGTATTATGTTCTTAAGTCTATCTGAAGGGGATTTTTTATGGCAAAAAAAGGACAAACCTTTAAAGCTAATATCCAATTAAATGGCTCCTAGAAATAGCTGAAGTCTCCAAATAGGTTACTATAAGTGGCGTAAAACAATCTTATACGTCGTAAAAAGCTAGATGAGAATCTATTAATACAAGAGCATGTACTGGCAATCCATAAGTTACATCCGTATTTTGCATTGTCATGATAATGCCTGCATTGAATGTTTCTTCTCTCGTTTAAAAACGGCGAAGCTGTATTTAGTACGCCCTAAAACAATAGATCAAGCACACCAAGCGATTTAGAATACTTTTTTTTTTATAACAAAGGCCACTTTCAAAAAAAATTTAAAGGTCTTTCCCCGGTTGAATACCGAGAAAAGCCCGCTCATTGTGCATCACAACAGGCGGTCTTCGCATATTTTTAATAAACTTCACCAAATTCTTCTTCCCACTGTTCTTCTAATCTTTCAAGCGCAGCATCTACATCAAACTGTAGTAACTGTGCCACTTGACTATCTTCTGGGATGTGCACTGAATTTAGCATTGCTAATAAAGGCATGGCATCTTCTTCAAATGCACCGTCTTTGTCTTCGTGCGCAATAGCAACTCGGAACAAAGAGTCATAACCAAAATCCATACCAAAAACATGAACAAGGTTATCGTTATGTGTTACATAAGTGACGTATACTTCTGAATCATTAGCTAATGGGAAATCTGCTTCCTCAGACTCTATAGCATCAGCGTATCGAACCTTTACAGACATTGCGATGTCGTTAGGTGTTCTATCTGAATAATTCATGACATTTAAAGATGAATTATTCGGTCCTTCAATTGTTATCCTGTTTTTTAAATCAGCGTTGTAACCTTCTAACACGGCTATTTCCATCCCATAATTATCTTGTAACACTTCATATGAACTATATGTACCAACATATAAAGAATCTTCGTCTTGTTGGACCACTTCTACTGCTACTTCTTCCTCTTCGGATTCATTTGCTTCAGCCACTTCATTCATAGTTTCTTTTTCACTTGAGCAAGCAGCTAGTAGTGCCAAGATTATCAAACTTGTACGTGAAAAATTCTTCATTTTTTTCATCTAAATCAACTCCTAAGTTACAATATTAACAGAAAACTAGATAAAAGGAAAAAACTAGAGAACCTTCCCCATGCACCCGAATCAAGGTGAAAAATGGTACAATTACTTTGGATGATTTAGCTTAGATGTCATCTTATTCTCCATTCCATTTTCAAAAAAAGGAGTGAGTCATATGATTTTAGCCATATTAAGTGGAGTTGTATTGTACATGGTAAGTGGAATGATTTATTATTCTTTGTTAGGAAACCGTTGGGTAGACCTATTAAATATTAAACCTGAACAACCCAATTATGGACTTCTTACTTTGGTTACATTACTGACCTCAACGGTGTTATATGGTGTACTTCGATTATCACAGGTGGAGACATTACTAGATGGAGCATTAGTCGGTGGGGCAGTTGGGATAATAGTAACTCTTGCCTACGCAAAAGACTTTATTTTTGGTCTAGGAACAAATAGTAAAAAACCTGTATCCATTTATGTTATTGCTGTAGGATATCATGTGATTGCATTGACAATCATTGGAGCTGTGATGATGTTTTTTATTTAGTGGGAATCCAAAATGAATCCAAGAGAAAATATTGAGGTCACGAAATGAATTGAAACGTTTCCTGAGCCTATACAAGAAATAACTAATAACGTAAGAGAGCTTGTTTTTAAGTCCTCTCCAGAAATTATTGAAGATTAGGACAGTTACATCCTAGAGATGCAAAAATGCTTTTAGGGAAAACAATCGTAAGGATGTACCACGGAACAGAAACAGCAGAAAAATGCAGAGCGGCAATTTATATCAGTCTTTCAAAAAGGAACAATGCCTGATGAGATACCAGTGGTTGACTTACGATAAAAAGCGTGGGTGACAGGCACTATTCATAATGAAAAAAGATGACCTCTGTTTTGAACAGAGGTCATCTTTTGCAAGCTGTTTGGCTTTTATATGTCTTTATCTACCTACACTACTTTCTTTTCTTTTACAGATTGAACAGAAGGGGTTATATTCTGTTCTTTAGCCATCTGCTTTGCAATTTTTGGTGCACTCCATAGTGGTGGAAGGAGCAAGATCGATACAGGTACTGCTGTTACAACAATAAAGTTTTGTAATGCCTGTATACTTCCTTCACCAATTGTTAGTAGGACTACGGATAAGATACCGAATAATACGACCCAAAAGACTCTCATCCATTTATGTGGATGATCTGTACCTTGTAAGGTTACGGCTACTGTATATGAAATGGAATCAACTGTAGTTGATACAAACACAATGCTAACGATTAAGAACGCAATAGCCAACCATAATCCCATTGGTAGTTGGTCCATAATGGCCATTACGGTCGCGGGCATTCCACCATCCCCTAATGGACCTGAGATGGAGCCAGGATTCTCTAGTTCATGAGATAATCCAGTGCCACCAACAACGGCGAACCAGAAATTACTAACTAATGGAGCAATAATAGATACGGCTACAATAAGCTCTCTGATCGTGCGACCACGTGATATTTTACTAATGAAAATAGCCAACATTGGAGCATACCCTAGGAACCATCCCCAGAAAAAGATCGTCCAATAACCAAGCCAAGCTTGATCCACACGATATAAATTCATTTCTAAAAAGTGCTGTAATTGAAAAGCTTGAGCACCAATAAAAGAATCTATTAAAAACATGGTTGGGCCAATAATGAGAATGATTGCTGTTAAAAAGACAACAAAGATAACATTTAAACGACTTAAGAATTGAATACCTTTGTCGACCCCACTCGCTACAGAGATAGCAGCAATAAGGATTAGTGCCCCAACAACGATAATATTCGTAGTTAAAGTATTTGGAATATCAAATAAAAAATGAAGACCGTATCCAATTTGCAGACCTAAAAATCCGATAGGCCCCATTGTGCCTGCAGCAACGGCAATAATTGAAACAATATCGGCTGTTGAACCTATTATACTTTTATTAAATATCTTCTCTCCGAAAATAGGATATAAAATTGTACGGGGTTTAAGTGGATATCCTTTATGATAATGTGCATACATGAGGACAATGGTAGTTAACGTACCTAAGCACGCCCAAGCCAAGAAGCCCCAGTGTACAAAGCTTTGGGATAAAGCCGGTATGATTGCCTCTTGCGGTGTCATCCCATCACTTGCAAACAACGGTGGAGTTGTCACAAAATGAAAGATTGGCTCTGATGCAGCCCAAAATACACCACCACTAGCTAGAAGTGTACATAGAATCATAGAAATCCAACGGAAGTACCCATTCTCAGGTTTCTCCATTTTTCCCAACTTCAAATTTCCATATTTTGAAAAAGCGAGTATAATTCCGATCACAAAATTTCCTAATAATAATAATTGCCAATAGGCACCAAAAAATGTGACGGACCAATTGAAGGAGTCTGTTACCCAACCTTCAACCCTATCAATGTCAACTAATGCCAAAATGACAAAGAGGAATAAAAACCCTCCACTAACAGCAAATGTAGTCCAGTCCGTTTTCAAATTCTTTCTTGTTTTCATCTTTTCCTCCCAAAAAGTATAACGAAGTGAGAACGTTATTTTTATCTTCCATTGATTCTCCTTGATGTTTTGAGGAAAGCTACGGAACGGAAGGGCCACTTGCTCTTTTTCTATATTTTTTACACCTATAATAATCGTCTAAGATAATTTCACCTACCATTCTATTCATTTAATTACGTCTAAAAAAACTGATTAGCCGAATGTTAATAGGTTAATATTATATTGATAAAACATCATACAGTCAAACGACTTTTTTTATTCATGGAAGTTTATGATGTGGATGATGTATAGGAGTGGGTTAGACGTTAATGCAACGATTGAAGGAGAAAGAGTGCGTCACGAGGGGAAAGGACAGGCCCCTTACAATTTAGAAATAATTTCTAAGTTTTGGGCGGATAGGCAAGCTACCAAAGTTACCTTTAAGCAATAAGTTACCTGTATAAGCCGAAAAAGGGGTGAGAAAATGGGTAGGCGAATCAAACATACTGAACGTGACGTGGAGGAGTTAGCAAGGCTCATGCTGGCAGAGGCAATAGGTGAGGGTGCCGAAGGGATGGAAATGGTAGGAACGGTTGTGGCCAATCGGGTCGAGGCAGATTGTGAACCGGACTTCAGAAACCTGCGCAATATTAGGCATGCGATCCATCAAACGATACCGGGAACGGGAATTCCTCATTTCGAGCCTGTGTTAAATGGGGCATTGTATACGCAGCGTCCCTCAGAAGAAGATCTACAGAGGGCCAGGGATTTATTGGATGGTCATAGGAATCCTCGAGCTAGAATGAATCTATGGTTTTTTAATCCGAGTCCGGGGCAAGCATACCGAGATCCTTGTAGCCCTACGATGCCAAGATCCCCTATGACCCAGTTTGAATTTGCACACAAAAATCATTGTTTCTATGTCGCTGTACCGGGCTACTGCCCAGAGTTTTATAGATAAAAAATAAGGAGATGATCTTCTCATGACTTGTGGAAACTCTAGTTATTATCCAATGTCTTATCCAGCTGCTACGCCACGATTTGGTCACGCGCAACACGCGCAACAAGCAAACGGCTTCCCGGCGGGTATGCCTTCTGGACCGGCGTATTCTGTGCCAGTCGTTCCAATGGGGACGGGGCAGCAGCTACCGACAGGTGTGGTGGAAGAATCGTTTATTGAAAATATTTTGCGCTTCAACAAAGGAAAGGTTGGTACATTCTACTTTACTTATCGAGGAAACAGTAGATGGAATGCAATGGTTTACCACGGGCGCGTTGAAACGGCTGGCCGTGACCATATCATTATCAGCGATCCGGCCAGCGGTAAACGCTACCTACTGATGATGGCAAACCTTGACTGGGTAGAATTTGATGAACAAATTAACTATCCTCACACGGAAATTAGTCCAGATATTCAGGCGTCCTTGGACATTTCGCAGTGATGATGTAGATTTAAAAAACCCGCGATATGAGCGGGTTTTGTTTGTTTGGTTTGAGAAGGAAGGTTGTCTTGTTTCTGTTGTTATGCTAACCGAAGGAAGTAAGGCTGAGAGCACGTATATGGCTTTGATTGAATCTGTAAAAGAGAATAAAACTTATGATAAAATATCTATAAAAGTTCAGAGGCAATATGCTGATTTATTATTTCTCCAGGAATTTTAAAAAATCTCTATACTTATTAGAAGGGTTTATAAATCATTGTAGGAAGGATAAATACTCAAGAAAGATCAAACTAACTTCAGGTGTACTTTTTGGAAAGATTGCGAAAGAACTCTATCAATTTACAAACAATAAAAACAATGATATCTAAACGAAGTTATCTAGATTTATACGAGACTGTCAAAGAAATCAAAGTCTATGATTATCTTCTATTGCCGTTTCTAATCATTCTTAATGATCATCCAGGGATGGAGGAACTTTGTCAAAAGTACTCATGGTTAGATTTTGAAAAAACTATTGGTCAATTACAAAAGTATTTAAACAGTCTTTGATGGAAGCATAGATTATATGAATAAAGGGAGAGAAAGAATGAGTAAATTAGTCAGATGGGGTATTTTAGGTGCAGCAGGTATTGCAAGAAAGGCTGTGGTTCCTGCAATGCTACGATCGAAAAATGCAGAAGTGGCTGCTGTTGCAAGTAGCAGTGATATAAAAAAAGCAAACGAATTTGCTGATGAATTTGAAATCGAAAAGCGCTATGAAAGCTATGAGGACCTATTAAATGATCAAGAAATTGATGCTGTTTATATTCCATTGCCAAATAATCTGCATGCGGTATGGGTAAAGAAAGCAGCTGAAAAAGGAAAACACATTTTATGTGAGAAGCCTGCAGCATTAACGGCTAAGGAAACAAAATCGATGGTTGATGTGTGCAAGGAAAACAATGTTTTGTTTATGGAAGCATTTATGTACCAGTACCATCCACAGCACGAACGGGTGAAAGAGATTATCCAAAGCGGTGAAATTGGAGAGGTCAATCTAATGCGATCCACTTTTTCCTTTTATTTAGACCCGACAGCAACGAATATTCGGTTAAAAAGGGAGTTGGGTGGCGGGAGCCTTTATGATGTCGGGTGTTACTGTATTCATGCGAGCCGCTACATTTTAGGTGAGGAACCGGTTCAAGTTTATGCTTCAGGTGACCTTTCTAATGAATTAGGTGTTGATTTGACGACTTCAGGTATTTTGACGTTTAAAGATGGGGTTATAGCAAGCTTTGATTGTAGTTTCCAACAGCCTTTTGAAAATCGATACGTTGTCGTTGGAACAAAAGGAAAGATTGAAGTTCCAGCTGCGTTTCGACCAGATGTTCAAGAAGGAAAAGGAGAGGTTTTGATCACAGATCAGCATGGTGAAGTCCGAAAAGAATTGTTAAATGGAGATCAATACACCCTTCAAGTTGAACATTTTTCTGATTGCATATTAAATGAACAAGCCCCTGTCTATAGTGGCGAACAGTCAATTCATAATATGAAAGCTTTAGAATCGTGTCTTGAATCAATACGGAAGAATATGATTGTTCGTTTATAGGGGTCTAATTATATTTAAAAGTCAAAGGTCTTGTCTTTGGCTTTTGTTTTGTGGCTAAGTATGAAGTCTAGATGTTGGTGATTAAGCGGTTGAAAAATCGATGTGTAACGCTAAAGCTTCGATGGAGCTTTCGGGTTTTGAAATTTCAGAAGAACTTGTTGAAATCGTTCGTTCTAAGCTTAATGGAGAAATAAGTGAGGAGGAGTTTTTAAAAATTGCTTTGGAAAGAGCGTATGAAAAGTGAAGACTTAAAGACAATAGAGCATAGTCTTTGGCGTGTACTTCCTTATAATGTAGCTTCTTGTACGTTATTTGTTCTGTTGTGGTAGTAATATAATAGAAGTTGAAATTTATAGTTGATCTTCGTATTGTCTTATGATAGATTATTAAACCTAGCCACAAAAAAATAATTCTAAATTAAGTATTGCGCAGAATTATTTATTGTGATATATTAATTCTTGTCGCTACGAACGGCAGGTTGGTTCGTAACGAGTTGCGAAAATAATTTTCAAAAAGTTATTGCGCAGAACAGAGTATTGTGTTATGATTATAAATGTCGCTGATGAAACAGCGATTAAAGAGTTCTTTGAAAACTGAACAAAAGCCAAGCGAAATAGAGATACATGATATCTCAGGGATTTTCAAGAAAATCCCAACGTAGAAATTTACCCGATAGGGCAAATTTCATCCGAATTAT
>NZ_JBWQTV010000039.1:0-3229 GCF_056619965.1 Halalkalibacter sp. HAAS-P014
CATGCCGAACACGGTCGTTAAGCTCTTTTGCGCCGATGGTAGTTGGGGGCTTCCCCCTGTGAGAGTAGGACGTTGCCAGGCAGTAAAACACAATCCAATAGGGTTGTGTTTTTTTATGTCTGAAAATTTCACGCTCAAAAGGGTGAAGACCTGCAGAAACAAGGAGCAGCATCTTCTTCGATGGACTGACAGTTACAATGAAAAATACATGTGTGAAAAATCGCATTATGTATTTTTTATTACACACGACTGTAACGGTTAAGATCGATGGCTTGCTGCCGTTTTAGTGTGAAAGTGTCAGAGGTTATTGATAACCTGCTTTTTATAATGGATGTGTTAGGTTTAAATGTTCGAACTGTGAATATGAAGTTGTACGGCTCCGATAAATAGAAAATAGAGTTGAAGAAGCCCTATCAAGCTTAAGATAACTTACGAGATGGGGGAGAAGACCTTAGATGAATATTGCTCAGAGCTAGAAAGAAAGATTGATTATATGTTTATCCCGATTCAAAAAATGGTGCGAATTAGTGGTTGATTACATCTAGGAAGTAAATTTAATTAAAAGCTCCGATTGCTTTTGGGAAATAACTATGCTATATTTAAGTAGTTATTTTTGTTCGGGCTGTTTCAATAACGAATTAGTATTTAAACTTTTCGCCTTTGATATCATTTGAGCAATAATGGTAATAAATAGTGGTTTCGTCCACATAAGGAGATTATACACATGCAACAAGGTACAGTAAAATGGTTTAACGCAGAAAAAGGTTTCGGTTTCATTGAAGTTGAAGGTGGAGACGATGTATTCGTACATTTCTCAGCTATCCAAGGCGAAGGATTTAAATCATTAGATGAAGGTCAAAGTGTTACATTCGACGTTGAACAAGGTCAACGCGGACCTCAAGCTGTCAACGTTAACAAAGCATAAGTAGGGAAAGGACTCTAGTAAGAGTCCTTTTTTTATATTTTTTAAATAGATTTTGTTGTTGCTTATTAATGTCTTGTATATGATGTGCTGCTTGAGAGAACCTATATGAAAATCATAACTAGAAAAAGAGGGTACGTATGAATAAATTAAATTTTGATGATTTGCAAATTAGTGATGAAATAAAAAGAGCACTTGCGGTGATGAAATTCAATTCTCCAACCGAGGTACAGGCGAAAACAATCCCAAGAGCAATAAATAAAAAGGACCTTGTTGTAAAATCACAAACGGGGAGTGGAAAGACTGCAGCCTTTGGGATTCCTACATGTGAAATGGTTGAATGGGAAGAAAAAAAGCCACAAGCTTTAATTTTGACTCCGACGAGAGAGCTTGCCGCTCAAGTGAGAGAGGATATTACGAATATCGGAAGGTTTAAGCGAATAAAAACGGTAGCTTTATACGGTAAAGAGCCTTTCTCAAAACAAAAAGAAGAGTTAAAGCAGAAAACACATGTCGTTGTAGGGACCCCAGGGAGAGTGATGGATCATATTGAAAGAGAAACCCTAATCCTAGATCAGATAAAGTACCTAATTATAGATGAGACAGATGAAATGTTGAATATGGGATTCATTGCCGATGTGGAAAGAATTATTCAACAATTACCTGATAACCGTGTGACTATGGTTTTTTCTGCTACGATGCCTAAAGATGTGGAAGTTCTCTGCCATAAATATATGAAAGAACCAACTCATATTGAGGTAGAAGCAACTGATGGAAACGCGAATATGGTTGAGCATCGGCTTATTGAAGTGAGAGAAGAAGGGAAAGTTGCTCTTCTAAAAGATATAACAACCGTTGAAAACCCTGACAGTTGTATCGTTTTCTGCAATACAAAAGAACATGTTGATCTAGTATTTAAAGGATTACAAAACTCTGGCTACTCTTGTGAAAAGCTTCATGGAGGATTAGAGCAAGAAGATCGGTTTGCGGTGATGAATGGCTTCAAAAAAGGTGATTTTCGCTATCTGATCGCAACCGATGTAGCAGCTAGGGGGATTGATGTTGATAATGTAACCCTCGTAATTAATTATGATGTACCGATGGAAAAAGAGAGCTATGTTCATCGAACGGGGAGAACAGGTCGTGCAGGGAATAAAGGCAAAGCGATTACGATTGTAACAGCAAGTGAGGGAAAATACCTGAAAGCCATTGAGAAATTCATCGGTTATGAGATAACTTCTATAGAAATGCCAAGTCAGCACGAAGTAATAAGCTCTATGGGTGCGTTTGCCGAAAAAATGAATGCACGTCGAGTCGTAAAGAATAACAAAACGGCACGTATCAATCAAGATATTATGAAGCTTCATTTTACTGGAGGTAAAAAGAAAAAACTTCGACCGGTTGATTTTGTTGGGACGATTGCCAAAATTCCAGGTGTCACTGCAGAGGACATTGGAATTATTAGCATTCAGGATACGTTAACGTATGTCGATATTTTAAATGGTAAAGGTTCAATCGTGTTACAAGCGATGGAAAATACGCCGGTTAAAGGGAAGAAGTTGAAGGTTAGTAAAGCGATCAAATAGGAATATGAAAGGGGACTGTTTCACAAGGTGATGACATTATAAGTGCCTAAAATCATCTTATGCTCGAAGGTCAGAAACTTCGTTTTGGAACATTCCCTTTTCTTTTTTGTTTTTTTAACTGTTTGTCTATGAGTAAATGAGAGATAGTAAATATTATAGTTGCTTCTATTGTTGAAGTATGGTAAATTATTAAACCTAGTCGCAAAAAAATTATTTGAAATTAACTATTGCGTGGAATTATCATTCGTGGTAAGTTATTAATTGTCGCAGTTAATGAACAATTGTTTCATAACAATTTACAAATTTAACTTCAAAAAGTTATTGCGTAGAACTGATTGTTGTGTTATGATAGTAAATGTCGCTAACAACGAGACACCGAGTTCTTTGAAAACTGAACAAAAGCCAAGCGAAATAGAGATACATGATATCTCAGGGATTTTCAAGAAAATCCCGTCATTAATTTGTTTTTTGAGCTATGTTGCAACATTAACGTGAAGCAACTCAAACACTTTTATGGAGAGTTTGATCCTGGCTCAGGACGAACGCTGGCGGCGTGCCTAATACATGCAAGTCGAGCGAACCAATTAAGAGCTTGCTCTTAAGAGGTTAGCGGCGGACGGGTGAGTAACACGTGGGCAACCTGCCCTGTAGACTGGGATAACATCGAGAAATCGGTGCTAATACCGGGTAATAGAATGAACGCGCATGCGTTTATTCTCAG
>NZ_JBWQTV010000040.1:0-1534 GCF_056619965.1 Halalkalibacter sp. HAAS-P014
TGTTTTTTTGCGCAGACTAATCCGATTATTCAGGTAATTATAGTATAATATAGATAAGAATAATCGTGAGGTGATCCATATGTTACGTCCTATCCGTGAAAAACAAATAGAATTAGAAATGGTTTCGATTGATCAACTTGTTCCAGAGGACCATCTTTTACGAAAGATCGATGCAACCATTGATTTCTCCTTTATATATGACAAAGTAAAATCCTTTTATAGTGAAGATAATGGCCGTCCTCCTGTTGACCCTGTGATGTTATTTAAGATGATGTTTATTGGTTATCTTTACGGAATTCGTTCGGAAAGACAGCTTGAAAAAGAGATTCAAACCAATGTAGCCTACCGTTGGTTTTTAGGATTAGGGTTAACAGATTCCGTTCCACACCATTCTACGATTAGCTTTAATCGTCATAAACGCTTTAAGGATACAACGGTCTTTCAAGATGTTTTTGATGAAGTGGTTCTTCTCGCAGTCGAACATCGTATGGTAGGTGGACGTGTACTTTTTACGGACTCTACTCATTTAAAGGCAAATGCAAACAAGCGTAAGTTTGTGAAAGAAACGGTTCAAGTGGAAACTCAAGATTACATTAATGAACTAGATCAAGCGATTGAGGAGGACCGAAAAGCACATGGAAAAAAGTCCTTCCCAAAAAAGGACAAGGAGGTGGAAGTAAAGGAAATCAAGGTTAGCACAACCGATAAAGAGAGTGGTTATATGTTCCGGGATGGGAAACCTGAGGGCTTCTTCTATCTGGACCATCGTACAACCGATCTCAAATATAACATTATCACGGATGTCCATGTAACACCTGGAAATGTTCATGATTCCCGTCCCTATTTAGCACGTTTAGATCGTCAACGAGAGCGTTTTGGTTTTGAACTAGAAGCAGTTGGTCTTGATGCGGGTTACTTAACCATGCCTATTTGTCATGGGCTTGAAAAGAGAAACATCATGGGGGTCATTGCTCATCGACGCTTTTCGCCTAAAAAAGGATTATTCCCAAAATGGAAGTTTACTTATGAAGTTGAATCCGATACATATACATGTCCCAATGGAGAGACCTTGACTTACTCAACTACGAATCGCGAGGGGTATCGTCAATATCACTCCAATCCCAAAACGTGTAAAAGCTGTCCGTTTCTTTCACAGTGTACAACAGCTAAGAATCATAAAAAGACCATAACTAGACATGTTTGGGAGAGTAGTAAAGAAAAAGTCAGAGAAAATCGTCTATCCCCGGAAGGAAAGACGATTTATAAAAAAAGAAAAGAAACCATCGAGCGAAGCTTTGCGGATGCGAAACAACTCCACGGGCTTCGCTACTGCCGGTTGCGCAGCTTGAACGGCGCTAACGAACAAGCGCTGATGACAGCTGTTGCACAGAACATAAAGAAGATTGCCAACCACCTCACCAGAGGGTGAGGTGGTTGGCAATCTTCCATTTATGATTTATTTCTTAACCCTTAGAGAGAAAATAATGTAAAAAGAGAAACCCCACTAAAAAAAGTGGGGTTTCTCGACAATCTG
>NZ_JBWQTV010000041.1:0-1279 GCF_056619965.1 Halalkalibacter sp. HAAS-P014
TTCGGATATCCTCGGATCAAAGCTTACTTACAGCTCCCCGAGGCGTTTCGCCGTTCGTCGCGTCCTTCTTCGGCTCCTAGTGCCAAGGCATTCACCGTGCGCCCTTCATAACTTAACCAAATTGCTGCAGATAACCTTCATATTTCTTCGTCAGCTTCGTGAACCTCAGTCATGTCACGTATGATTGTACGCTCCATTCTTTCGGTCACTTGCTTCCTCGAACTATTCGTTTCTCTTTGCAATTGCATTGTCAATTAGGTTTGACATGAATTCTTGACGTTCGTTCAATTTCTCTTATAAATAAGATACCGATGAACTTACTATGTTTCTATTTGCATTATCTAGTTTTCAAAGAACCTTGCTATACCTTCAAAAAGATATAGAATATTTTGGTGGAGCCTAGCGGGATCGAACCGCTGACCTCCTGCGTGCAAGGCAGGCGCTCTCCCAGCTGAGCTAAGGCCCCAAGCATCTTTAAACAAACGATCAATTAAACAATCGTTTGATTAGTTTATAGATTATGGTGGGCCTGAGTGGACTCGAACCACCGACCTCACGCTTATCAGGCGTGCGCTCTAACCAGCTGAGCTACAGGCCCCCACCATTTATAAAAAATAAATTTCGTATTTAATAGAGAGTTTTGAGCCCTCTCAAAACTGAACAAGGCTACTGAATTCAATTACATCATGTAACACTTCTCAGTTATTGCTTCGTGCTGCCTTGCTCCGAGGAAGCATGCTTCGTTAGCATACGCTCGTAGACGCAGGAGCAAAAGCTTTAAATAGAGAGTTTTGAGTCCTCTCAAAACTGAACAAAAGACCAAAGCGTATATGACCTGACGTCATATATCGACTAGAGTTAAATACTCCATAGAAAGGAGGTGATCCAGCCGCACCTTCCGATACGGCTACCTTGTTACGACTTCACCCCAATCATCTGTCCCACCTTAGGCGGCTGGCTCCCAGAGGGTTACCCCACCGACTTCGGGTGTTACAAACTCTCGTGGTGTGACGGGCGGTGTGTACAAGGCCCGGGAACGTATTCACCGCGGCATGCTGATCCGCGATTACTAGCAATTCCGGCTTCATGCAGGCGAGTTGCAGCCTGCAATCCGAACTGAGAATGGCTTTATGAGATTAGCTCGACCTCGCGGTTTCGCTGCTCTTTGTACCATCCATTGTAGCACGTGTGTAGCCCAGGTCATAAGGGGCATGATGATTTGACGTCGTCCCCACCTTCCTCCGGTTTGTCACCGGCAGTCACCTTAGAGTGCCCAACT
>NZ_JBWQTV010000042.1:0-1237 GCF_056619965.1 Halalkalibacter sp. HAAS-P014
TGGAATGTCAACACTAAACTGGACAAAAATTATAAGGTCTGTTGCTTGAATTCGACTGGTGTTAAATAGCCTAGTGTTCCGTGAATTCGAATGTTATTGAACCAATGAACATAATCATCAAGTTCAAGAGCGAGCTGTTGAAGAGAAGAGAAATGAGCTCCGTTAGCGAATTCTGTTTTGAATACCTTAAATGTCGCTTCGGCCACGGCGTTGTCATAAGGGCATCCTTTCATGCTTAGTGATCTCTGGATACCAAATGTTTCAAGAGCTTCTGAAATGAGCTGATTATCAAACTCTTTTCCACGGTCTGTATGGAACATTTTTATGTCATTCAGATTGGCTTGAATACTTGTAATGGCTTGATATACAAGGTCTGCTGTCTTATTTGCTCCAGCACTACGGCCGATGATTTCGCGATTGAAAAGGTCCACAAATAGGCATACATAATGCCACTTTTTTCCGACACGGACGTATGTTAAATCGCTGACAATGACAGCTAATTGTTGATCTTGCTTAAATTGGCGCCGTAATTCATTCTTTATAGGAGCTTCGTTACACGTTGATTTGTGTGGTTTAAATTGTGCCACTGTATAATTCGACACGAGCCCTACTTCGTTCATGAGTCGACCAATACGGCGACGTGAAACATATTTTGGTTCAGGTAACTTGGCTAATTCTTTCTTGATTTTGCGTGTACCATAATTGTTTCGACTCTCTTTAAAAATACGAGCAATTTCTTTAGAAAGCTCTTTATCTTCAGCTCTCTGTGCACGTTTGCCTGCTACATCAACATGGTAGTAATACGTACTTTTTGGAATATCGAGGACGTTACACATTGCTGATACCGAATAGTTGTGAGCGTTATTTCGAATCACATCTATTTTCGTCCCATGATCAGCGCTGCTTGCTTTAAAATATCGTTCTCCATCAGTAAACGTTGATTTTCTTTGCGAAGTTGCATCAGTTCATTTTCTTCTTCAGAACGATTATCTTTGGCGGCAAATGAACCTGTTTCCTGATGATTTTTAATCCAACGATCTAACGCAGAAGGTGTAATATCATATTCTCTAGCAATGTCTGCACGAGATTTTCCATTTTCATAAAGCTTCACTAATTGCAGTTTAAATTCGGGTGTAAAAGTTCGACGTTGACGTGTCATAGTAGCACGCTCCCTTAATTTAATAGTCTAAGTTTACAAGCCCTTATTTCATCTGTCCAACTTAGTGTAGCCTATCCA
>NZ_JBWQTV010000043.1:0-1210 GCF_056619965.1 Halalkalibacter sp. HAAS-P014
GGCGTGCGCTCTAACCAGCTGAGCTACAGGCCCACAGTAAAATAAAAGCGGGTGATGAGAATCGAACTCACGACATCAGCTTGGAAGGCTGAGGTTTTACCACTAAACTACACCCGCATAAAATTGATGGTCGGGAAGACAGGATTTGAACCTGCGACCCCCTGGTCCCAAACCAGGTGCTCTACCAAGCTGAGCCACTTCCCGTTAAAATAATGGCGCGCCCTGAGAGATTCGAACTCCCGACCTTTTGATTCGTAGTCAAACACTCTATCCAGCTGAGCTAAGGGCGCATTTAAAATTATGGTGCCGAGGGCCGGACTTGAACCGGCACGGTAGTCACCTACCGCAGGATTTTAAGTCCTGTGTGTCTGCCAATTCCACCACCCCGGCTAGGACTTTTCATACTTATTAGGTTATAAGTAAAGCGGAAGACGAGATTCGAACTCGCGACCCCCACCTTGGCAAGGTGGTGTTCTACCACTGAACTACTTCCGCATATAAATGGCTGGGCTAGCAGGATTCGAACCTACGCATGACGGAATCAAAATCCGTTGCCTTACCGCTTGGCGATAGCCCAACATTATAATGGGGCGGCTGATGGGAATTGAACCCACGAATGCCGGAATCACAATCCGGTGCGTTAACCACTTCGCCACAACCGCCATATGGTGGAGGGGGACGGATTCGAACCGCCGAACCCGTAGGGAGCGGATTTACAGTCCGCCGCGTTTAGCCACTTCGCTACCCCTCCAAATAAGAGTTAGTAATCATCATAGTTTATAAATGGCGGAGGAAGAGGGATTCGAACCCCCGCGGGCTTTGACACCCCTGTCGGTTTTCAAGACCGATCCCTTCAGCCGAACTTGGGTATTCCTCCATTTATATATAGCGGCGGAGGGGATCGAACCCCCGACCTCACGGGTATGAACCGTACGCTCTAGCCAGCTGAGCTACACCGCCAAATTACACTTACAATATAATGGTGGAGCCTAGCGGGATCGAACCGCTGACCTCCTGCGTGCAAGGCAGGCGCTCTCCCAGCTGAGCTAAGGCCCCATAAATAGTAGGACTAAAAGCTAGTCCTATAATTCGCCTGGCAACGTCCTACTCTCACAGGGGGAAGCCCCCAACTACCATCGGCGCAAAAGAGCTTAACGACCGTGTTCGGCATGGGAACGGGTGTGACCTCTTCGCTATCGCCACCAGACTA
>NZ_JBWQTV010000044.1:0-1146 GCF_056619965.1 Halalkalibacter sp. HAAS-P014
GACTCCTCTACTTGTTTCTCGACAACTCAAGTATAAAGGAAGGGAGAGTTTGCGTGTTTTTTTATGCTCAAAATCTATCCCTCGAATTGTTTTATAACCCCAACATATATAATAGAGCCGTATTAAATTACTAATCCATTTATTATAATAAACAAAAAAAGACCAACCGAAGTTGATCTTTGACTATGTACTAAACATTAAATTCTAAAATGGTGAGCCATGAAGGACTCGAACCTTCGACCCTCTGATTAAAAGTCAGATGCTCTACCAACTGAGCTAATGGCTCTTGCAGATATTTCGTTGAAGTATTTCATGATGCCTACGGATGATGCTCTGCTCCGTGGTCCTACCTGTTCTTTCCTCTTCTAGTAACGCTCTGTTGCTTGCTGCGTCAGAACAACTCGTAGAAGTTCAAGAAGCTTTGCTCGTAACTGAGCTAATGCTCTTTCTATTATGTAAGAAATGGTGCGGGTGAAGGGAGTCGAACCCCCACGTCATAAGACACTAGATCCTAAGTCTAGCGCGTCTGCCAATTCCGCCACACCCGCATTTCGGTAAAGACAAAAAAATGGTGCCGGCCAGAGGACTTGAACCCCCAACCTACTGATTACAAGTCAGTTGCTCTACCAATTGAGCTAGGCCGGCACAAAAACAAAAATGGTGGCTCAGGACGGAATCGAACCGCCGACACATGGATTTTCAGTCCATTGCTCTACCGACTGAGCTACTGAGCCAACATAGTATGAAAATGGCGGTCCGGACGGGACTCGAACCCGCGACCTCCTGCGTGACAGGCAGGCATTCTAACCAACTGAACTACCGGACCATTTTGTTTGGTATTGCGGGGGACGGATTTGAACCGCCGACCTTCGGGTTATGAGCCCGACGAGCTACCAGACTGCTCCACCCCGCGTCGTTATATGGTGGAGGATGACGGGATCGAACCGCCGACCCCCTGCTTGTAAGGCAGGTGCTCTCCCAGCTGAGCTAATCCTCCGTTATGGATGTAAGAGGTAGGATGTTGGAGGTTAGAAAAGTCTTTCTTCTAACTTCTTACTTCTAATCTCTATCTTCTAGAATGGTGACCCGTACGGGATTCGAACCCGTGTTACCGCCGTGAAAGGGCGGTGTCTTAACCGCTTGACC
>NZ_JBWQTV010000045.1:0-1056 GCF_056619965.1 Halalkalibacter sp. HAAS-P014
GGTTCGCTCGACTTGCATGTATTAGGCACGCCGCCAGCGTTCGTCCTGAGCCAGGATCAAACTCTCCATGAAAATGGTAAGCTGATTAGCTCAATTTGCATCACGCTAGCAATGCAATAGTAATTACGTTGGGATTTTCTTAAAAATCCCTGAGATATCATGTATCTCTATTTCGCTTGGCTTTTGTTCAGTTTTCAAAGAACTCATTATTTGTCGTTTTTGGGCGACTCATAAAGCTTACCAAACCAATTTTGGTTTGTCAATATTTTTTTGGTGGAGCCTAGCGGGATCGAACCGCTGACCTCCTGCGTGCAAGGCAGGCGCTCTCCCAGCTGAGCTAAGGCCCCTAAATAATGGTCGGGAAGACAGGATTTGAACCTGCGACCCCCTGGTCCCAAACCAGGTGCTCTACCAAGCTGAGCCACTTCCCGAAATTTCAATATAAAATGGCGCGCCCTGAGAGATTCGAACTCCCGACCTTTTGATTCGTAGTCAAACACTCTATCCAGCTGAGCTAAGGGCGCATATTAATTATGGTGCCGAGGGCCGGACTTGAACCGGCACGGTAGTCACCTACCGCAGGATTTTAAGTCCTGTGTGTCTGCCAATTCCACCACCCCGGCTAGGACTTTTTATACTTAATTTAGTTATAAGTAAAGCGGAAGACGAGATTCGAACTCGCGACCCCCACCTTGGCAAGGTGGTGTTCTACCACTGAACTACTTCCGCATATTATAGTAATGCGGGTGAAGGGAGTCGAACCCCCACGTCATAAGACACTAGATCCTAAGTCTAGCGCGTCTGCCAATTCCGCCACACCCGCATATTATTAATACATTCTAACACCTTAAATAATGGTGAGCCATGAAGGACTCGAACCTTCGACCCTCTGATTAAAAGTCAGATGCTCTACCAACTGAGCTAATGGCTCTTAGTGACGATGCCGGCCAGAGGACTTGAACCCCCAACCTACTGATTACAAGTCAGTTGCTCTACCAATTGAGCTAGGCCGGCATATGGTGGAGGATGACGGGATCGAACCGCCGACCCCCTGCT
>NZ_JBWQTV010000046.1:0-1045 GCF_056619965.1 Halalkalibacter sp. HAAS-P014
GGCGTGCGCTCTAACCAGCTGAGCTACAGGCCCACAGTAAAATAAAAGCGGGTGATGAGAATCGAACTCACGACATCAGCTTGGAAGGCTGAGGTTTTACCACTAAACTACACCCGCATGTTATAGATGGTCGGGAAGACAGGATTTGAACCTGCGACCCCCTGGTCCCAAACCAGGTGCTCTACCAAGCTGAGCCACTTCCCGTTAAAAATTATGGCGCGCCCTGAGAGATTCGAACTCCCGACCTTTTGATTCGTAGTCAAACACTCTATCCAGCTGAGCTAAGGGCGCATATTTATCTTATGGTGCCGAGGGCCGGACTTGAACCGGCACGGTAGTCACCTACCGCAGGATTTTAAGTCCTGTGTGTCTGCCAATTCCACCACCCCGGCTAGGACTATACATACTTTTTAAGTTATATACAAATAGAATATGTGAACGACTCGCGAACTTCTTACCCTATAAACAGTATGCTCTAATAACTAACTGAGCTAAGGCTCCATTAAACATGGGGCTAAAAGCTAGTCCAATGCTTCGCCTGGCAACGTCCTACTCTCACAGGGGGAAGCCCCCAACTACCATCGGCGCAAAAGAACTTAACGACCGTGTTCGGCATGGGAACGGGTGTGACCTCTTCGCTATCGCCACCAGACTATAATGGTATTTTCAAGATAACACCTTGAAGAAAATGTGATTCCTTCAAAATAGATAATGCTTTATTGAAAGAAGTCAATTCTTCCAAAACTGAACAAGGCTACTGACTTCAATCACATCATGTAACACTTCTCAGTTAATGCTTCATGCTGCCTTGCTCCGAGGAAGCATGCTTCGTTAGCATACGCTCGCAGACGCAGGAGCAAAAGCTTTAAATAGAGAGTTTTGAGTACTCTCAAAACTGAACAAATAGCACAAGCGTATATGACCTAACGTCATACATCGACTAGAGTTAAATACTCCATAGAAAGGAGGTGATCCAGCCGCACCTTCCGATACGGCTACCTTGTTACGACTTCACCCCAATCATCTGTCCCACCTTAGGCGGCTG
>NZ_JBWQTV010000047.1:0-1030 GCF_056619965.1 Halalkalibacter sp. HAAS-P014
GGGAGAAGCTCTGAATTGAAGCCCCAGTAAACGGCGGCCGTAACTATAACGGTCCTAAGGTAGCGAAATTCCTTGTCGGGTAAGTTCCGACCCGCACGAATGGTGTAACGATTTGGATACTGTCTCAACGAGAGACCCGGTGAAATTATAGTACCTGTGAAGATGCAGGTTACCCGCGACAGGACGGAAAGACCCCATGGAGCTTTACTGTAGCTTGATATTGGATGTTGGTACAGTTTGTACAGGATAGGTAGGAGCCTTGGAAGCGTGAGCGCCAGCTTACGTGGAGGCGTCGGTGGGATACTACCCTGACTGTGCTGACATTCTAACCTCGAGCCGTGATCCGGTTCAGGGACAGTGTCAGGTGGGCAGTTTGACTGGGGCGGTCGCCTCCTAAACAGTAACGGAGGCGCCCAAAGGTTCCCTCAGAATGGTTGGAAATCATTCGTAGAGTGCAAAGGCAAAAGGGAGCTTGACTGCGAGACCTACAAGTCGAGCAGGGACGAAAGTCGGGCTTAGTGATCCGGTGGTTCCGCATGGAAGGGCCATCGCTCAACGGATAAAAGCTACCCTGGGGATAACAGGCTTATCTCCCCCAAGAGTCCACATCGACGGGGAGGTTTGGCACCTCGATGTCGGCTCATCGCATCCTGGGGCTGAAGTAGGTCCCAAGGGTTGGGCTGTTCGCCCATTAAAGCGGTACGCGAGCTGGGTTCAGAACGTCGTGAGACAGTTCGGTCCCTATCCGTCGCGGGCGCAGGAAATTTGAGAGGAGCTGTCCTTAGTACGAGAGGACCGGGATGGACACACCGCTGGTGTACCAGTTGTTCCGCCAGGAGCATAGCTGGGTAGCTACGTGTGGACGGGATAAGTGCTGAAAGCATCTAAGCATGAAGCCCCCCTCAAGATGAGATTTCCCATGGAGTTAATCCAGTAAGACCCCTTAGAGATGATGAGGTTGATAGGTCTGGTGTGGAAGCGTGGCGACACGTGGAGCTGACAGATACTAATCGGTCGAGGACTTATCCAA
>NZ_JBWQTV010000048.1:0-972 GCF_056619965.1 Halalkalibacter sp. HAAS-P014
CTTTAAATACCAACGATCTTCGTCAGTCAACTTCTTACTATTCTTGTGAAAAACATATCTCATCCGTTTGCACTTTTTGCGATCATAATCTGTAAAAGTGGCCTGGATCCGACGCCGTACACGATCTAACGCCCAATAGATATAACGACAAAAGTGGAAGCGATCCGCTACAATTACAGGATTTCCCAAAGCTTGTTTGACAGCCGATTTAAAGACAGGGCTCATGTCCATAATAACTACTTCTACGTTTGCGCCCCGTTGACGTAAGTATTCCTTAATTGTCTTTAAAGACCGGTTAGGAAGGATATCAATAGGCTGCTTGGTTACACCATTGGCAATAATAAGTTGAAACTTGCCCTCGTCCGTGTCACCTTTGTACTCGTCCATCGCAATGACTGGAGGTAGTTCTTCCACTTCTTTTATCTGTTCCGCTGCCAAGCGATCAAAACGGCGCATGACTGTAGCCGATGAAGTTGAATAGACTTCCCCTGTTTCCTTAAATGTTTTTCCTTTGATTACCCTGACACTTAATGCCTGGTTCCACTCTTTCGACTGACGTTGATACCGCTCTATGAAAGTGTTTTTTTCGGAAAAGCGTTTGCCACAGACACAACGATATCGTCTTTTCTTATAAAATAAGAACGTTTGACGCTCAAACATCTTTAAATGTTGAATCTTTTGGAGTCGGTAATCATGAATGGTAGTTGTCCGTTGGTGACACTGAGGACAACGGTGAACTTTTCTCTCACACTCTACATGAAGGAGATAATTCCCTTCCACTTCCTCCACTTTCGTTAGGTTCAAATCTTCTAATCCGGGTAGATTTATGATAAAATGTTTACGCACGCAACTCGACTCCTCTACTTGTTTCTCGACAACTCAAGTATAAAGGAAGGGAGAGTTTGCGTGTTTTTTTATGCTCAAAATCTATCCCTCGAATTGTTTTATAACCCCAACATATATAATAGAGCC
>NZ_JBWQTV010000050.1:0-738 GCF_056619965.1 Halalkalibacter sp. HAAS-P014
GACAGATGATTGGGGTGAAGTCGTAACAAGGTAGCCGTATCGGAAGGTGCGGCTGGATCACCTCCTTTCTATGGAGTATTTAACTCTAGTCGATATATGACGTCAGGTCATATACGCTTGTGCTATTTGTTCAGTTTTGAGAGTACTCAAAACTCTCTATATTAAGCTTTTGCTCCTGCGTCTACGAGCGTATGCTAACGAAGCATGCTTCCTCGGAGCAAGGCAGCATGTAGCAATAACTGAGAAGTGTTACATGATGTAATTGAAGTCAGTAGCCTTGTTCAGTTTTGAAGGAACTTCCTTCAATTAATAGGAACTAACTTTGTAAGATAGAAGTTAGTGACTTCGGTTCTTTGAAAACTAGATAATGCAAATAGAAACGAAATGTAAGTTTACCGGTCTTATTTAATAAGAGAAGGTCAAACGAGCATGTCAAGAATTCATTGACATTTTCTTGAAAATGTCTTAAAACGACTTTTTATATTAAAATCGTTTTTGGCAAAGAGATTCGAGCAGTTCGAGGAAGCGAATGATCGAAAGAATGGAGCGTACACCCGTACGTGACATGACTGAGATCATGAAGATGACGAAGAAATGCGAAGAAGATCTGCAGCCAAAATGGTTAAGTTATGAAGGGCGCACGGTGAATGCCTTGGCACTAGGAGCCGAAGAAGGACGCGACGAACGGCGAAACGCCTCGGGGAGCTGTAAGTAAGCTTTGATCCGAGGATATCCGAA
>NZ_JBWQTV010000051.1:0-676 GCF_056619965.1 Halalkalibacter sp. HAAS-P014
TGACCAGACCAATCAGCTGGACGCTTTTCAATAAATGAGCTTAGTCCTTCTTGTGCATCTTGCGAACGGAATAATAGGTTTTGTAGTTCACCTTCATAACGAATCGCAACGTTTAATGGCATTTCTTTTCCGTTCATGATTGAAAGTTTAATGTTTTGTGCTGCATATGTAGCACTGTTTGCAATCTTCTCAGCATACTCAAGAGTTTTTGCTCTTGTTTCTTCTTGTGGGAATACACGGTCAACTAAACGGATATCTAATGCTTCTTGTGGTGATAATGTTTCACCTGTTAAGTTTAGATCAAGTGCTTTTGAATGACCAACTTGACGAGCTAGACGCTGAGTTCCACCTGTACCAGCTAGTACACCAAGTGTAATTTCTGGAAGACCAATTTTACCAGCTTCTGATCCCATGAAACGTAGGTCACAAGCAAGTGCCATTTCTAGACCTCCACCAACTGTATGTCCTTCTAGACAAGCAATCCAAATTTGTGGTGAACGAGCAATCTTATCTAATGTTTCGTTACAGAACAAGCAGAATTGAGTTTTGAAACGTGGCTCAGAAGCCTTTAAGAAATTAATGTTTGCACCTGCTGAGAAAAACTTCGGCATATCACTCACTAATACTGCTACTTTAATATCAGTGTCAAAACGGATATCATCAATCGCTGCATTTA
>NZ_JBWQTV010000052.1:0-639 GCF_056619965.1 Halalkalibacter sp. HAAS-P014
ATCGTAACTCGCCGGTTCATTCTACAAAAGGCACGCTGTCACCCGTAAATGGGCTCCAACTAGTTGTAGGCACACGGTTTCAGGATCTCTTTCACTCCCCTTCCGGGGTGCTTTTCACCTTTCCCTCACGGTACTGGTTCACTATCGGTCACTAGGGAGTATTTAGCCTTGGGAGATGGTCCTCCCGGATTCCGACGGGGTTTCACGTGTCCCGCCGTACTCAGGATCCGTCTCGGAGAGACGAACATTTCGGCTACAGGGCTGTTACCTTGTTTCGCGGATCTTTCCAGATCGCTTCACCTATGCTCGTCTTTTGTAACTCCGTATGAGACGTCCTACAACCCCAAGAGGCAAGCCTCTTGGTTTGGGCTGTTTCCGTTTCGCTCGCCGCTACTCAGGAAATCGCATTTGCTTTCTCTTCCTCTGGGTACTTAGATGTTTCAGTTCCCCAGGTCTGCCTCCTCGTATCCTATGTATTCAGATACGGGTACCATCCCATTACGGATGGTGGGTTCCCCCATTCGGATATCCTCGGATCAAAGCTTACTTACAGCTCCCCGAGGCGTTTCGCCGTTCGTCGCGTCCTTCTTCGGCTCCTAGTGCCAAGGCATTCACCGTGCGCCCTTCATAACTTAACCA
>NZ_JBWQTV010000053.1:0-578 GCF_056619965.1 Halalkalibacter sp. HAAS-P014
GCCAGCCGCCTAAGGTGGGACAGATGATTGGGGTGAAGTCGTAACAAGGTAGCCGTATCGGAAGGTGCGGCTGGATCACCTCCTTTCTATGGAGTATTTAACTCTAGTCGATATATGACTTAGGTCATATACGCTTTGGTCTTTTGTTCAGTTTTGAAGGAACTTCCTTCAATTAATAGGAACTAACTTTGGAAGATAGAAGTTAGTGACTTTGGTTCTTTGAAAACTAGATAATGCAAATAGAAACAACAGTAAGTTCATCGGCATCTTATTTATAAGAGAAGTTGAACGAACGTCAAGAATTCATTGACATTTTCTTGAAAATGTCTTAAACGACTTTTATATTAAAATCGTTTTTGGCAAAGAGCTTCGAGTAGTTCGAGGAAGCGAGTGGTCGAAAGAATGGAGCGTACGTAGGTACGTGACATGACTGAGAACCACGAAGCTGACGAAGAAATACGAAGAAGATCTGCAGCCAAAATGGTTAAGTTATGAAGGGCGCACGGTGAATGCCTTGGCACTAGGAGCCGAAGAAGGACGCGACGAACGGCGAAACGCCTCGGGGAGCTGTAAGTAAG